>JAZRLW010000191.1:0-5545 GCA_045647025.1 Eubacteriales bacterium | reverse complement strand
CCTCTATATACCCTTTAAGACCATATCTGGAGAGAAACATATCATAGTCGCTGTAATCGTCAAACTTCTGATGATACCAGCCACCTCTGGAGGTCTCACCCTCAGTTGTAAGCATTTCGGCAGGGATTCCGTCTTTGGTGTATACCTTTGCGTTAAGAAGGGTACCCTGAAACTTTTCAATAAGGGTTACTTTACAGTCGCTTACAGTACATACCGTTCCGTTGTCTGTACCTTCGTTAATGTCTATTCTTACTTTATCTCCCAGCTCAAAGATTACGCTTCCGCCCTGGGCGTTATTTCCGCTTCCAGTATTTGGAGTACCGTTCTGATTACCGTTTGTTTCTCCGGTAGCTCCGCCGTTTGCTCCGTCGGTAGATGTGCTATTACCCGTATTGCCGCCGGATGAGGTTCCGTTGCCTGCATTGCCGCCGGATGAGGTTCCGTTGCCTGCATTACCGTTGGAGGACGTTCCGTTGCCTGCATTGCCGTTGGAGGAAGCACCGCTATTCATTCCCGAACCGTTCCCGGTGTTATCTTCACCGGAGCTTCTTCCGGTAGATGTCTGGGTGTTGTTCACATAATAGTGCTTGCCCTCTTTAGTTACCATCATAAATGGGGTAGAGGATGAGCCTGAGTTGATAATATGATATATCTGCCCTTCAGCTGTTTTTCCGCTTAAGGAATCAGGCGTTCCGTTGGGAGCTACGTCGGTTCCCATATCGGTATTCCCGTTATCGGGAGTGTTATTCTGATCGTTCTGGTTCTGGCTGTTATCGTCAGGATTAGGGGTAACGTTGTCGTCGTTTTGCTTCATATTACATCCTGCCAGCGCCGTCACAAGGACCGAAGCCATAATCAATGCGAGAAGAATTATCGCTATACGGCGCAGTCCTGATTTAAAAGTAGTATTGTTCACTTTTATTGCCGTTCCTTTCTGTGATTTTGTTTACAGTATCTGCAAACAATGTGAGTTTTCCCTGTAAAAAGGCCTGTATTCTGTAAATTTGCGGCAGTATTAACCCCGAAGGATAGACTTTTCTATATTTATAAGTCGGTTATATTTTGCAGTACGCTCTCCTCTTGCGGGAGCGCCCGTTTTTATCTGTCCGGCGTTGAGCCCAACCGCAAGGTCGGCAATAAAGGTGTCGTCCGTATCTCCGCTTCTGTGGGAAATAATGGTTCCGTAGTTATTGTCCTTTGCAAGGTTTACGGCAGCAATGGTTTCGGTAACCGTTCCTATCTGATTTGGCTTAATGAGTATAGCAGAGCCGCTGTTTCTTTTTATACCTTCGTTTAATCTGTTTACATTTGTAACGAAAAGGTCGTCTCCCACTATCTGAACTCTGTCTTTGAGCTCTTTTGTGAGAATCGTAAAGCTTTCAAAGTCGTCTTCTGCAAAAGGGTCCTCTATTGATATTATGGGATAGCTTTCGGCAAGTTCTTTCCAATATCTTATCAGACTGTCTGGCGAGAATGCTCGCTTTGTCTTTACGGTAAGATAGGTCTCTCCGTTTCTCCATTCATTTGCGGCGGCGTCAAGGGCTATCTTAATTCTGTTTTCGTCAAACCCCGATTTCAGTATAGCTGTAAGAAGCAGCTCTATGCCTTCTCTGTCATCCTTTACGTCGGGTGCGTATCCGCCCTCGTCTCCGATAGAGGTGCTCTTTCCTTTGGTTTTTAATATTTGGCCGAGAAGTCTGTATATTACGGTTCCTGCCTCCATACACTCTTCAAAGGTTGAGAATATGGGCATTATCATAAATTCCTGTATATCCGCGTTGTTTGGAGCGTGGAGTCCGCCGTTGAGAATGTTCATCATGGGTATGGGCATAGCCGTGCCGTTAATGCCGCCAAGGTACTGATATAGTGGGATTCCCAAAGATTTTGCCGCAGTCCTTGCCACAGCTTCCGATACGGCAAGAAGGGCGTTGCCGCCAAGGCGTGATTTGTTTTCTGTTCCGTCTGCTTCTATCATGGCGTAGTCAATTGCTCGCTGGCGCCTTACGTCATAACCTGATAAAAGGCGGTTTATCTCTCCGTTTACGTTCTTAATTGCCTTTGATACGTCTTTTCCAAGATATGCTGAGCCGCCGTCACGTTTTTCGTGAGCCTCATAGCTCCCCGTAGATGCTCCGGACGGAACCGACGCTGAAGCTGATATGCCGTTTTCAAGCCATACCGTGGCTTGTATAGTGGGGATCGCTCTTGAGTCGAAAATTCTTGTGGCAGTTATTTTTCTTATTTTCATTTTTTTCTGTCCTTTTTAGTTTTTATGGGTATTTTTAGCGTGAAGGATTTTAAAATCCCTTGCATTATTTTCCTTGCAAGTATGCATAGTATAAAAGCTGATTTTGCTTGAAAAAAAGATTGAATTTTGACGATAGTGTCAAGATTATCTATTGACAGGGCAATAATAATATGATATAATCATAAGGAGTTATTATATACTTTTATAGGGGAGGATTGAAATGCGAGTAGTAAGCGGTGAAAAAAGAGGCTTAAAGCTTCATGAGGTTCCAACTACCGTAACCTGTCGCCCCACTGCGGACAAGGTTAAAGAGGCCATGTTCGATATTATAAGATTCCGTTTGAACGGAAGGGTGCTTGACCTTTTCGGCGGTACGGGACAGCTTGGTATTGAGGCTTTGAGCAATGGCTGTGAGTCTGTGGTTATTTGTGATAATAATGCCGATTCCATAGGCCTTATAAACCGAAACGTTGCAAAGGCAAAGTTTGAGGATAGGGCAAAGGTTCTGCATATTGATTATAAGAGATTCCTTAAGCATCAGGCGAAAAAGCACGAGTTTAACGTTATTTTCCTTGATCCCCCTTATGCAGGAGAATTGCTCGAAAAGTCTATGAAATATATAGACGAGGGTGAGCTTCTTGCCCCCGACGGTATCGTTGTGGCCGAATCTGCCGCCGAGACCGATGTTCCTGAGACCTTTGGAAACCTTAAATTGGAAAAACGATATAAATACGGCACCGTTGCCGTTAGGATATACTCCTATGGGAAGGAGGATGCGTAATGAGTTGTCCAGCACTTATGCCTGGTAGCTTTGACCCCTTTACTTTGGGACATTTTGACGTTGCTCTTCGTGCCGCCGAGCTTTTTGGCGAGGTTGTTATAGCCATAATGGCAAACGGCGAAAAAAGCGGATTTTTTGCTCCCGAAGAAAGAGCTGAAATCTGCCGCGCGGCCTTTGAAGAAGCCGGCATTGATTCTGTTAAGGTTATGGTTTGCAACGGCCTTCTTGCCGACCTCTATAATGAGGTTGATGCCTGCTGTATGGTGAAGGGTGTCAGAAACGGTAGCGATTTTCTTTACGAAAACGACCTTTGGCTTATAAACCGTAGTTTTAACTCTCGCGTTGAAACCGTATTCCTTCCCTCTCAAAGTCAGTATTCCCACGTTTCCTCTACCATGGTAAGGGAGATGTTTAAATACGGAGTTCCTCTTTCTTCCGCTATGCCCAAAGGCGCGGCAGAGAAGGCTATGGAAATATACTCTTCCAAAATTTAGCAATTAACACACCATTTTATATAAAAGCAAGGAGAACGAATTATGAACGACCTCGGTACTTATTTGAAGGAGCTTGAAAATCTTCTTGAGGAGTCTTGGACTCTGCCTATAGCAAAAAACAAGTACATAGTTGACGGTGAAAGACTTGAAAACATTATAAACCAGATAAGAAAGAGCTACCCCATTGAGATAGCTCAGGCAAAAGAGATCCTTGCAAAGAAGGACCAGATAGAGCAGCGCGCCATAAAGGACAGCGAGGAAATGCGTCAGAAGGCTGCAAAGTATTCTGAAGAGACTCTGCTCAAGGCTCGCAGAAATAGAGATAATATTCTCTCCGAGGCAGAAGCTGCAGCTAAAGCAAAGCTTGACGACCAGGAAATAATTGCCGCCGCTCAGCGTCAGGCAGCAGCCATTATCCAGAAGGCAAAGGACGATACCAAGAAAATGCGTGCCGTTACCTTAAGCTATGTAAAGAAGGCTCTTGACGATTCTGAGAGATCTCTTCTTAAGGCTACCGAAATCGTAGAACAGCTTAAGAGCGTTTACGGTAACGACGATTCTGCAAGATAAGAACCGTGAAGAGAGTTATTAAAGAAAAAAAAGTTATACGAAATTACAGAAGCTCCGTTTTTGCTGTGCTGACAGTGGCTTTAGCCTTAATTATGTTGCTGTCGGCCTGCTCCGTTACGGAGCTTTTTTCCCTTGACCTGCCTTCTGACGATACTCCCGATACCGGAGAGGAGCAGATAGGTGGAGTTGCGAACATGACTCTTGCCATCTACTCAGGGGAGCAGGCTGACCCATATACCTCCCAAAATCGTTCCAATAGGGCTGTAATGTCCCTTTGCTACGATACTCTGGTTACTCTTGACAATACTTATTCTCCCAATTCTCTTATTGCGGAATGGGTTGTTGACGGCAACCGTATTACCTTTATACTGAATGAAGATGCAACCTTTTCTGACGGCTCCCGTATAAGGGCGGAGGATTGCGTTTATTCCTTTAAATCTGCGGCTTCTAAAAACTCTGTGTTTGCTTCAAGATTTGAAAATATATCTCGGTATTATGCTGAATCTGCATACGTTTTTACTGTGGTGTTTAAAACCGAATCAAGATTTAATATCAATCTTCTTAATATCCCCGTTGTTAAATCGGTAGGGAAGCAGGGTGGCTGGTATATAGGCAGCGGTCGGTACTTTTATTCCTACGAGGACGGTGTCCGCCTTTTACGCGGACGTGTTGATGGCCGTTATGGTGATGGATATAAGTTTACCCGTATTGAGCTTTTTGAGACCGAAGAGCCAAGTCAGCTAACTTATTATTTTAATTACGGACAGATACACGCCGCCTATGCCGATCTTTCTTTGGGAACGGTAAGGTATAAAGGTAATGTGGAGCTTGTATCTTTTCCCACGCTTGACTTTGTTTTTGCCGTTGTTAACGGGGAAAAGGAATATCTTGCCGATGCTGAAATATCCAAAGCTATAAGTTATGCTATTGACCGTAAAGGTCTGTGCGATGAGGTCTTTGATGGCCTTGCTCTTCCTACTTGGCATCCCTTCTGTCCCGGTTGGGTGAAAACACAGGAGGCAGGGTTGAGTGCCGATATATATTCTGTGCAGACCGCAAACTCCCTGCTTATGGATTCGGGTGTAGGATTTAAAGGAACCAAAAGAGCCTGGAAAAAGAAGGAAATAACCCTTAAGATAATCTGTAATACCGAAAGCGTTACCAAGTGCGAGGCGACTCAGTATTTGGCTGACAGTCTTGAGAGTATAGGTTTCACTACTGAGGTGGAGATACTTACCTGGTCAAACTACATCAAAGCTATTGAAAACGGTGACTTTGATATATATATCGGAGAAACTGTTCTTGCTCCCGATATGGACATTAACGGTATTCTTACTAAGGATATATGTAATAATTATCGTACTTATCCCGAGGATGAGCACGGGATATCATCTTTTGATATGCTGACGGAAGTTACTCAAGATTTTTATCTAGGCAATGCCGATATGAGGG
>JAZRLW010000190.1:0-5053 GCA_045647025.1 Eubacteriales bacterium | reverse complement strand
CATGATGAATCCCGATATTGTAACGGGTATTTCCATGATGTTGCTTTTCGTGTTTGTTGGCACTGCAGTAGGTTCTACCGAAAAACTCAACTTCTGGACTCTTCTTATAGCTCACGTTACTTTTAATCTGCCTTACGTTATTCTTAATATCACTCCAAAGTTCCGTCAGATGGACAGACATCTTCCCGAGGCGGCTCTTGATTTGGGGTGTACTCCATCTCAGTCGTTCTTTAAGGTTGAGTTGCCCTTCATTATGCCTGGTGTTTTAACGGGATTTATAATGGCGTTTACCCTTTCTCTTGACGACTTCGTTATTTCGTACTTCTGTTCGGGAAGTGACTTCCAGACCCTTCCCATCCTCATATATTCAATGACCAAGAAAGAGGTAACCCCAGATATTTATGCTCTTTCTACCTTAATGATCATCGCAATACTGGCTCTTCTTATACTTTCTAATCTTTCTTCGGACAGAGAAGATGGGCTCCGCAGTAAGTTTGATGACGTACGCAGTCGTATGCGTGAACGTATACAAGCCCGCCGTGAGGCGAAGAGAGAGGAGTGGGATTGAATAATGAAAAAACTTAACCGTTACCTTATAATTTCCGCTCTTTTTCTGCTTTCTGTTTTTTGCTTTACCGCTTGCGGTGATAATGATACCGTAACTCTTAACGTGTATAACTGGGGCGAATATATTTCCGATGGCTCCGAAGAGTCATTTGATGTTAACGCTGCCTTTGAGGAGTATTATTACGAAACCTTCGGACAGAAGGTAGAAGTTAATTATACCACCTTTGCCTCCAACGAGGATATGTATGCTAAGATTCGAAGCGGTGCTACCAGCTACGACGTTATAATTCCTTCCGACTATATGATTCAGCGTATGATAAATGAGGATATGTTGGAAATGTTGGATTTTTCCAATATACCCAATGCGGTGCATATTGCAGACGAGTTTTTGAACCCCTACTATGACCCCGATAATCTGTATTCTGTTCCTTATACTTACGGTATAGTTGGTATTATTTATAATACGAAGATGGTCGACGAGGCCGATATCGGTTCCTGGAATTTGATGTGGAATGAAAAATACCAAGGAAAGATCCTCCAGTTTAACAATGCCCGTGATGCTTTTGGTACGGCTATGTATTATCAGAATATTGACGTTAATACAACCGACAGAAGCGAGTGGGAAATAGCGCTTGAGTATCTTATAGCTCAAAAGCCCCTTGTTCAGGGATACGTAATGGATGAAGTGTTCAATAAGATGAAGGGCGAGTCCGCGGCTATAGCTCCCTATTATGCCGGCGACTATCTTACCATGTATGACAGTAACGATGCGTTGTCCTTCTTTTATCCCGAAGAGGGCACAAACGTATTTGTTGACGCTATGTGTATACCTAAAGGCTCCCGTAATAAGGACGTTGCTGAAGCATATATAAACTTTATGCTTACCGAAGAGGTTGCTGTTGCAAACGCCGAATATATCGGCTATGCCTGCCCCAACAATTTGGTTCGTGAAAACGAAGAGTATATCGAATATATGGTTGATTGGCACGAGGATGCAATGGAGATTCTTTACCCCGACCTTTCTACTTTGGAAACTACTCCTTACCGAGCGCTTGATGCAAATACTCAAGAGATTCAAAACGAGCTTTGGGAAAGCTTAAAGATTGAATCTTCCGTTGGAAGCTCAATACATGTGGTTGCTCTTGTTATAGTAATAGTTTGCGCTGCATTCTTTGTTTGGAGATTCATAGTAAAACGATACAGATCTCAGTATTAAGATTGAAAAGACCACCGCATTTGCGGTGGTCTTAACTGTTATTCTTTTATGGTTACCGGGGTGTTGTTTACGTTTGTCTGATTAGCACCTTCGTACTCGTACATAACCCAGTCAAATTCTCCGCTGGTTATTACAGAGTCGCAGTATTCACACTGACCGGCGCTGGTTACGGTAGTGGGAGCTCCGCAGTTAGGACAGTTTGTAGTACTGTGGTTACTCATGTTAATATCTGTTTTTATGCCGTTTTTACGAATAAAACCAATCATATAGCCTAGTTCGTATTCAGCATCTTTGTTACCTTTTATGAGCTCACCGCTTTTTTCGTCTATAATATAATCTCCCATACGGGCCTTAATAAATACGGTCAGATATTCGTAATCTTTATCTCTGACATATCTGTTAAGGTAGACTTCTTTGATGTTGACACGTTCTATTATATTTATCCTGCCCAGCCTTTTGTATTCTTCAAGCTGAAGCTCGTGTTGTTTGAAAAGTTCTTCTTTTTCAAATGGCCTTATTTTTG
This sequence comes from Eubacteriales bacterium, assembly GCA_045647025.1. Classification (GTDB taxonomy): domain Bacteria; phylum Bacillota; class Clostridia; order Oscillospirales; family UBA644; genus JAZQLP01. The sequence continues at coordinate 2,747 of JAZRLW010000190.1, read as the reverse complement.
ACCAATCGCGCTCTGTCCACGCTGTTTGGAGGGTCATAAAAACCTCTCTTGTCCAGGCCAGGAATTTCTCGCTGTTAAAATTGGGGTCAGTTTGTTTAAGTACGGTTTCTATTTCTTGTGTGTTGTCCTTTATGAAGGGAAGAGGCTTGTGTACCGTAGTAGGTATTGTGGCATTATCGCCTGCGGTACCGTTTTTCCGTTTGTTTCGTGAGCCTAATATGGCAACTATCAGAACTATGGCAATTATAATAACGAATATGGGAGCATCAAGAGATTCGTCGTCGTAATAATAATCGCCCGAATAGTCGTAATCCCAACCTGAATCCCAACTGCCGCTATCCCAATCGCTTCCGCCGCCCCAATCACTTCCTCCGTAATCGTTGGTGTTACCCACATCAAGAGGCATAGTCGCAGATATAGGTACGGCTAATAGGATAGCTGACATTATTAATGTGAAAGTAATCAGAATTATCCGTTTCATATGTATAATTCCTTTCTTAGATTTCCTCTTTCTTGACCTTAATTCCAATGTTTTTAAGGGCTTCTCTTATTCTGCTTACGGGGAAGCCTACCACATTATAATAGTCTCCTATGAGTTCCTCAACGAATTTTCCCGCAATTCCCTGGACAGCGTATCCGCCTGCTTTATCATAAGGTTCATCGCAGGAAATATATTCTTCAATTTCTTCCTCTGTAATATGACGGAATCTTACCTCTGTGGTTTCAGCAAACGATATTATGTTTTTGCCAGAGATAAGTGCAACACCCGTTATCACTTTGTGGGAAATGCCGGATAATGCCGTTATCATTCTTCTTGCGTCTTCCTTGTCCTTGGGCTTGCCAAGAACTTCGTTGTTAGCTATAACCACGGTATCACAACCTATTACTGCTGCATCGTTGTGGCCTTTTGCGATATCTGAGGCTTTCCTGCAGGCAAGTATGATCGGGATTTCCTCCACTGGTACTTCTTTATTTATACTCTCGTCGGCAGAAGATGGGATAACCGTAAAGTCATCGGTTATTTTTTTTATAAGCTCAATGCGACGGGGAGATGCAGATGCTAATATTACCGTAATGTTCACGTCCTTTATTTTTATTGAGATATTATGCGAATCTTTGTAATAATATTTCTCGTAATTCCTTGGCTGTGTCGTAAACTTTATCATTAAGTTGCAGGAGGCGGTCCTTCGATTGGTGGCCCCATGATACGAATATACAGTCAGCACCGATACTCTTTGCAACAGCCATATCGTGGTCAGTATCTCCTATAAGGAGAGGCATTTTAAGTCTATGTTCAGCCATAAGCTTTTTGCCTATTCCTTCTTTGCCCGATGCCATATAGTCGCTTAATCCGTATATCTCGCTAATATATTCCGAAATGCCCAGATTGGCGGCATATTCTTCAAGCATCTTTTGTTCACAGGCGGAAAGAATATACATCTTAATATTTTTTTTATACAGTTCCTCAAGCAATTCCTTTATGCCGTATTTTAAAGTGCAGTTCTTTGTTGCCTTATTGTATCTTTCGATATATTCTTCCGACATGGCCTTGAAATCCTCTTTTTCAAGGTCAAATCCTGCCTTTATGTAATAATCTCTTATGGGAAACCCAAATATTTCTTTGTATCGGTCAATGTTTGGTAAGGGGCTGTGACCTCTTGCGGTAAGCATGTCGTTGAGTATTGAAAAGCATACCTCAAGATCGTCGTAAAGCGTGCCGTTGAAGTCCCAGATTATACTGTCGTATTTCACAATAATCCTCCATAATCTCGGGTGATGATTTTTGTCCTACAATTATTATATACGAAAACTAAATTTATGTCAATAGTTGAGCATGAAGCCTGATTGCAAAAAAATAGAGGAAAAGGGAAGAATCCTGCGTATCTTATAATATCGACTTTTTTTGGAAGGGGTAAAGTTATGGCATATTTGTTTGACGAAGACTTTTTGGCGCAGCTTAGATTGAAGTGCGATATAGAAAACGTTGTCTCCAGATACGTTCAGTTAAAACGAGCGGGTAGCAGCATAATTGGTCTTTGTCCTTTTCACAATGAAAAAACTCCTTCCTTTCACGTGAGACCCGATAAGGGATATTTCCATTGCTTTGGTTGTGGCGCCGGCGGTGACGTTATAAGCTTTGTTATGCGAATGGAAAACCTCTCTTATCAAGAGGCTGTTGTTCAGCTTGCCGAAAGCGTAGGAATGGAGATTCCCAAACGCGAGGGTTATTCGGGCGAGGCGGCTCAAAGGCGAAAAGCTATTTTTGAAATGAACCGTAAAGCTGCGCGATTTTTCTATAATGAGCTTAAATCCCCTCGTGGTAAAGATGCTCTTGCTTATTTTCATGGTCGTGGGCTTACAGATAAAACTATAACCAGATTCGGCTTGGGATATTCTCCCGATTCTTGGGACAGTTTGTTTAAATATCTGGTATCTGAAGGGTATAAAATAGAAGATATAAAAGCTTCGGGGCTTGTAACCGTGTCTCAAAAAGAGGACGGCAAATCAGCCCGTGTGTTTGATCGATTCAGGAACCGTGTTATGTTTCCCATAATAGATCAAAAGGGTAACGTTATCGGTTTTGGCGGTAGGACCATGGGGAATGATGTTGCCAAATATCTGAATACGGCTGAAACCTCGGTGTTTAAAAAGGGGCAGAATCTGTACGCAATAAACGTAGCAAAGTCATCTCCTGAAAAAGGCCTTATCCTTTGTGAAGGGTATATGGACGTTATTGCCCTGCATCA
>JAZRLW010000189.1:0-2638 GCA_045647025.1 Eubacteriales bacterium | reverse complement strand
GCATCAGGCTGGTTTTTCAAATGCTGTTGCAACTCTCGGAACTGCTCTTACACCCCAGCAGGCTAAGCTTATAAAGCGTATAACATCAGACGTCGTTCTATGCTACGACAGTGATGAGGCTGGAAGAAATGCCACTAAGAGGGCTATAGATATTCTTTCAAACGAAGAAATCAGGGTAAAGGTGATTACTGTTACCGGCGGTAAAGACCCTGATGAATTTATAAAGACTCACGGAGCTGCAAGCTTCCGTAAGCTTATTGAAGGCGGTGTTAACCGAGTAGACTACAAGCTTAACGAGATACGGGGCCGCTACAGTATTGACATTCCCGAGGAAAAAGTGGAATGTATGAAGGAAATGGTAGCCGTTCTTGCTGGGTTACGAAATAAAATCGAGCTTGAGATTTATATAAAACGAGTTTCCGAACAAATGGAAATATCCGTCGAAAGTATACAGGCTGAAATAAACGTATATCTTCGTAGACTTTCTATGAAAAGGGCAAATGACGAAAAGAGAAAAACGGTGAATGATACCGTGCATCCTGCCGATAAAGTTAATCCCCAACGGTCGCAGAACCCCAGGGCAGCGGCGGCTGAGGATGCCGTTATTACGGTAATGTTAAACAGTCCCGAATATCTATCCCACATAACGGATATTCTGTCGGCTGACGATTTTGTAACAGATTTTAATAGGAAAGTGTTCTTGCTTTTAAGTGAGAAAATTCCTCTTAATACTACAGCAGAGCCAATATTGCTTCTTGCTCAGGAGCTAAATCCCGATGAAATGGGTAAGCTTACGGCTATGGTGAAGGAAGATAGGGCTCTCAGTATAGATAAGTCAAGGGTCGCCCTTATATGTAAACGGTTGCAGGATGAAAAGGTTAAGAGTCTTGCTTCCGGAATGAGAGGTATCAGCGATTCGGAGCTTGATGCCGCTTTGAACAGAATAAAGAACAACAAGGGCTAATGTAAAGTGTGTTAAAAAGAAAGGATTTGATAATATGGAACTTGCAGAGAAGAAACAAATGTTAAGGGACCTCATTGAAAAAGGTAAGCAGAAAAAGGTGCTTACTTATAACGAGGTCAGTGAGGTTTTGGATAAGGTAGAACTTACTCCCGAACAGAAGTCTATTTTTATGGAAGACCTCGCTGCTAACGACGTTGAGATCGAAGACGATTTTAATGCTGAAGATATTCCTGATCTTAAGGAGATAGAAGAAGAGGTTCAGGCTCTTCCCATAGACCCCGAGGATATGGAAGCATTGCTTCAGTCCGAAGGTATTATTATTGATGACCCTGTAAAAGTATATCTTTATGAAATAGGTAAAATTCCTCTGCTTAAGCCCGATGAAGAGGCAAAGCTTGCCCAGAGTATAAGCAATGGTGATGAATTTGCAAAACAGCGCCTTAACGAGGCAAATCTCCGTCTTGTTGTAAGTATTGCAAAGCGCTATGTTGGCAGAGGTCTGCTCTTCCTTGACCTTATCCAGGAGGGTAACCTCGGTTTGATAAAAGCTGTTGATAAGTTTGACCCCGATAAGGGATATAAGTTCTCCACCTATGCTACTTGGTGTATAAGACAGGCTATCACCAGAGCTATTGCCGATCAGGCCCGTACCATAAGAATACCCGTTCATATGGTTGAGACCATTAATCGTCTTTCCAAGGCTGAGAAACAGCTTATGCAGGAACTTGGCAGACAGCCCCACGCTGATGAACTTGCCGAGGAGCTTGGTATGCCTACCGACAAGGTAAGAGAGATAATGAAGGTTGCTCAGGAGCCCGTTTCCCTTGAGGCCCCTGTTGGCGAAGAAGAGGATTCTCATCTTGGTGACTTCGTTGCCGACTCCGATATTCCTTCTCCTCAGGACGTTGCGTCTCAGACCCTTCTTAAAGAAGAATTGAGCCAGGTTTTGAAAACACTTTCCGACAGAGAAGCGAGAGTTCTTCGCTTAAGATTCGGTCTTGACGACGGTCGTACCCGTACTCTTGAGGAAGTTGGCCGCGAGTTTAAGGTTACCCGTGAAAGAATCCGACAGATTGAAGCAAAGGCTCTCCGTAAGCTCCGTCATCCCAGCCGCAGTAAGCGTCTTAAGGACTTCCTTGATTAATTGGAGGCCGAATGAGAATTCTTGCAGTTGACCTTGGTCTCGCACGTACAGGTATAGCTATCAGCGACCCTACGGGAACCTTAGCTACTCCCAGATGTGTTTTTGAGGGGTATGGGCGCACACGCCTTACAAATGCTGTAAAGGAACTTATAGAGCAGGAAAAGATAGAAAAGGTTATTGTCGGTTACCCGGAACGTACCGACGGAAAAGAAAGCGAAATGGCCCAGAAGGCTGTGTCTTTTGTAACCTTTCTTTCTAAACGTACTCCCGTTCCCGTTGAGCTTGTTAATGAGGCATATACTACGGTAATTGCAACCGCTAAATTGCACGACCAGGATATAAAGGTAAAAGACCAGCGCTCAAAAATAGATATGGCCGCTGCGGCTGTTTTGTTGCAGGGATATCTTGATGCTATGGATAAGTAACACTGTCGTACTTAAAATTATAGATGTATATAAGAACACCGCGGAAGGTATTGCTCCCGCGGTGTTTGTTTTTTTTATTTTATTTTATTGACCAGTCTATTGGTT
>JAZRLW010000188.1:0-1835 GCA_045647025.1 Eubacteriales bacterium | reverse complement strand
GGTCTTACTTATGAGAGTGGCAGTATAGCAATGCTCAAAACCCTGAACCACATGAAAAAAGGCGAATAAAATGACAACGGCTATAATTTATAACCATTCACTTGAGAAGATGTTTGGCACTTATGCCTCTCAGATCGCAGACGAGTTAAAAAAACGCGGAGAAACTCCCCTGCTTATGACAAATTTCGAGGCAGGAAACCTATCTGATTCGGAAATAAACTTTGATAATTCCGTTTTTTTGGATAAGGATATTCTGTGTGGACTTCATCTTGAAAAAAAGGGTATACGCCTTTTTAACAGTATTGGTGCAATAGAAATCTGCGACGATAAAAGGCGCACTTACGAGATGCTTGAAGGCATAATTCCTATGCCTCAAACGGTTTTCATGCCCCTGACCTTTAATTATACAGACGAATTCATATCTGATTTTACGGATAAGATTATTTCATCGATATCTTTACCCTTAATAGCAAAAAATCCCTTCAGCTCATTGGGTTGGGGCGTTTTCCTGCTTAAAAATAAGGATGAGGTCATTAACTTTATTAATGAAAATAAGGGCGCTCCCCTGCTTTTCAGCAAGTTTATAGAAGAAAGCAAAGGACGGGACGTCCGTGTATACGTGGTTGGCGAAAAAGTCGTAGCCGCAATGCTCAGAGAAAACAAAAACGATTTCCGCTCAAATATCGCTGTGGGCGGTGTTGGTTGCCCCTACGAGTTAGATACAGAAGCAAAAGAGCTTTGCATCGACACAGCAAGGGCATTGGGGCTGGATTTCTGTGGCATAGACATTCTCTTTTCAGAGGGCAAGCCTTCCCTTGTGTGCGAAGTAAACTCAAACGCTATGTTTAACGAGATAAATAAGGTGTGCGGTGTCAACGTTGCTGCAGAAATTGCAGAGCATATTATAGCCGAAACCGAAAAGCCAAAGGAATTCGATCCTTTTTCGTTTCTTATGATATAACAACTTGATACATATAGATAGATAACTGCAAAATGAAGAAACAGTTAAGCCAGCCTGCAAATATGCAGGCTGGCTTTTACTTCATTTTTACTTAAAGTCTCAATACTTATTTTGCTTTAAAGCTATCTTTGAGACCAACGGTCATATTGAACACGTTATCAAACTTGGTATCCTTTGCAAAGTATCCGGTTCTGACAAACTGGAACTTTTCACCCTTTTCTGCGGTTGCAAGAGAGGGCTCAGCCTTTGCATTGGGATAGATCTTTACAGAGTCGTGATTGAGGAGATCCATAAAGGTGCTACCTTCAGGAAGGTCAAATACGTTAGGCTGAGTAAAGAGTCTGTCGTATACTCTGATTTCGGTATCAATAGCGTGAGCTGCAGAAAGCCAATGAATGGTACCCTTAACCTTTCTTCCGTCAACGGGGTTTCCGCATCCGGTCTCAAGGTCAGCAGTACATCTGATTTCCTTGATGGAACCGTCCTCGTTCTTAACGAGTTCTTCAAACTTAATGATATATGAACCCATCAGACGAACTTCTCCATCGGGCTTGAGTCTGAAGAACTTGGGAGGAGGATTCTCTGCGAAATCCAGAGCATCAATATAGAGCTCTCTGGTAAAGGGAACTTCTCTGGTACCTGCATCTTCAGCCTGAGTGTTATTGGGAAGAGTGAAATACTCAACCTTATCTTCGGGATAATTGGTAATAACTACCTTGATAGGATCAAGAACTGCAATCTTACGCATAGCCTTAAGGTTCTGTTCTTCTCTTATGCAGTGTTCAAGAAGTTCGATTTCAACGATACTGTTGGACTTTGCAACGCCTATACGACCGATAAAGTCCTTAATAGAATCGGCGGTATAGCCTCTTCT
>JAZRLW010000187.1:0-3879 GCA_045647025.1 Eubacteriales bacterium | reverse complement strand
TTTAGGGGAACGCCTTTCACAGCCTTCTGCAATATTTGAAGGAATTGATACCGCAGCCCGGCGAATTTGGTCGGTTAATGAAAAGGCTTCTTCTCGTGGAAGTTTCTTTGTAATCTTGTATACGGCCGTAACCATATCCATGCTTTTCTGCCACGATACAAGTTCTCTGTAATTAATCGTACTCATAATATTATCCTTTTACTATAGAAGGCTCTTGTCATTCTGTATAAAATCTGCGTAAGCACTTGTGACTATGCCGGACAATAATAACTACCGCTTTCCACTGACCACTGATCACTGATCACTGAACACTTTTTCAGCATTCTCCCAAACAACCCCGTCCGCAATCTCTTTTGAGAAGGAGCGGGTGATGAGGTCGTGGATACGTACTATATCCTCAACGCCGCGGGTGTCGTCGGGGAGGGCACAGCCGTCCCAGTCGCCGCCCAGACATACCTTGCCCTCGCCGCCCATATGGAGCATGCGGTCAAGGTGGGGGAGGATATCTTCAAGTCGGGGTGAATCTGAAAGGAAGTTTTTGCACAGGTTAAGTCCCACAAGACCGCCACGGGCGAATATCTCCTTGAGGTAGTCGTCGGGGAGGTTGCGGAAATGGTCATGGACAGCCCTTGCGTTTGAGTGGGTGGCTATGACGGGCATATCCGTATTGTTAAGAATATCCTTCGTTCCCCTGTCGGAAAGGTGGGAAACGTCGGGATAAATTCCGTATTGTTCAAGCTTTTTCAATACCTCAAGACCCAGCTTTGTCAGGGGGGCTTGGGGGTCTTTTTTGTTGCCTGTGCCAAGGTGGTTTTCACCGTTCCAGGTAAAGCCGAAAATCTTTACTCCCATATCGCGGAGGATGTCCAGATTTCTTATATCACCCTCTAAAACCATACCGCCCTCGGTGGTATATATGGGCTCGATGCGGGGCTCCTTTGAGATGCAGGAGTCAAAGTGGGCCCTAGCCTTCTTGTACTCTTGGATACAGTTTGTGCTGATTCTTTCGGGAACGTCGAAAAAGCAGACCGCAAAGCATTGGCGAACCTTTTCAAAGGGTGCCAAGGCTTGGGAGTTTATGTGGAGGCTTTGGTTAGAAAAGTCGGTATTTTTGTTGTAGAGGACAGCCATTGTGTCGCTGTGGAGGTCGAAGTATTGCATGAAGTTCCTCTTGTTGATTTGTGTTGGTGGGTGGTACAGAATACCCATATTGAAAGTGTTCACTGATCACTGAACACTGAACACTGGATAATCACTTGTGATTATCCAACGTCTTCAAAAAACTCTTCCTATAAATATCGCACACGCCGTGCTCGATGAGGAGCTTATAATGTTCTTTGGTGGGGTATCCCTTATGCTTTTGGAGCTGGTACTGGGGGTATATCCGGGCAAGGCGGGCCATTTCTCTGTCGCGGCTGACCTTGGCCAGTACCGAGGCGGCGGAGATGGAGATGCATTTGTCGTCACCCTTTACCACGCAGATTACGCGGGGTCCCGAAAGCTTGGCTCTGTTGCCGTCTACCAAAGCCAGGTCGGGCTTGACGGAAAGTCCGTCGTAGGCCCTTTGCATAGCAAGGTAGGTGGCGTTAAGTATGTTAAGTTGGTCGATTTCTTGGGGAGTTGCGGAGGCCACGCAGTAGGAAACGGCCTTCTCTATTATCTCGTCGTAGAGGGCCTCACGTTTCTTTTCGGTGAGCTTTTTTGAGTCGCGGAGGCCTTCGATTACAGTACCTCTCTCAAAAACCACCGCCGCCGCGTATACGTCGCCGCAGAGGGGGCCGCGGCCTGCTTCGTCAATGCCGCAGATAATTGAGGTGGGGTTATCGGCCTCTATTTGAGGCTGGAGTTGGAGGGATTGCTCACTCATTTTCCTGATTCTCCTGAGGTTTTTCCTTCTTTGGCTTATCGGCTGAAACCTTCTCTATAAGGTCGGCTCTGTCAAGGGTGATGCGGCCGATCTTGCCGCCTCTGAACTCGTCGATAAGGATAATTGCGGCTCTCTCGTAGTCGATCTCACCGCCGCTGACTATAAATCCTCTCTTCTTGCCTATAAGGCCCAGAAGCTCTCTGGGGTCGTCGGGCAGGGGAGGGGTGAGCTTATATCTGGCGCAGAGCTCGGCCTCGTAGCCGTCCTTCATTATAGAAAGGAACTTTGCGGCGATATCCTCGATGTCAAGAACCTCGTTTTTGATAGCGCCGGTGATTGCCAGATTGAGGGCGGCGTGCTGATTATCAAGGCGGGGCCAGAGTATGCCCGGCATATCAAGGAGCATAGCACCGTTTTTCAGGGTTATCCACTGCTTTCCGCGGGTAACGCCGGGGCGGTCGCCGGTCTTTGCCCTCTTTTCTCCGCTGAGGGAGTTGATAAGGGTGGACTTGCCCACGTTGGGGATACCGAGGAGCATTATTTTTATCATTCTGTTTTTAATGCCGCGACGGGCGTCACGGGCGGCCTTCTCCTTGGTCACCTCGTCAATGGCGTTAAAGAAGACCTTTGTATCAAGGCGGAGGCTGTTGAGGGAGATGACGTGATACCCCTTTTTGCGGTAATAAGCCGCCCATCTTTTGGTGGCGGCGGGGTTTGCAAGGTCGGCCTTATTGAGGATAAGTATCTTGGGCTTGTTCGCAATTATTCTTTCAATATCGGGGTTTTTTGAGGCCAAGGGGATTCTTGCATCCACAAGCTCGGCCACAACGTCGATGTCGCCTATAACCGCCTCTATCATTCGGCGGGCCTTGGTCATATGACCGGGATACCAATGTATGTTGCTCATAGTTTTTATTCCTCTTTTTGTGGAGAGTTTGTGGGCTCTGCAGAGTACCCAATTTATAAGTGGTCAGTGGTCAGTGTTCAGTGGTCAGTGACATAAGGAAGTGATTGTAAAACATAAACACTGGCGCTGACGCGGAGATAAATTCCGTTTAAACAGCATACTGAAAACTGACTTTATACATGATTATTTGTTCTGAAGAGTTGTAATCGTTTTTGATAATATCTTTGATATTTCTCTGGACAAGGTGTATATATCTTTTATATCTTCTCTTGTGAGATATTCCACCCTGACACATATTTCAAGTTGGGTTTGTAATTCTGCGTTAGAAGCTAAAGCCATAGATAAAAATGATGCGTATTCTTTAGGGGAACGTCTTTCACAGCCTTCTGCAATATTTGAAGGAACTGATACCGCGGCTCTGCGAATTTGGTCGGTTAATGAAAAAGCCTCTTCTCGTGGAAGTTTCTTCGTAATCTTGTATACGGCTGTAACCATATCCATACTTTTCTGCCACGATACAAGATCTCTGTAATTAATCGTACTCATAAATCTTATTGTCCTCTTGTTTCCCCAAAAGTTTGTCGTGATCCTGTATAATGTCTGCGGTAGCGGTAGTGTCTTTGTTTTACAATAATCCTACCGCTTTCCACTGAACACTGATCACTGAACACTGACTACTTATAAATTGGGTCTCGTGCACAGTAAATTATACGTTCAGATTAAAAAGGAAGCTTATAAATTACCTTACCTATAAGTCTGCGGACGTCAACGCATCCGATATCTCTGCCGTCGCGGCTCATACCTCTGTTGTCGCCCATAAGATACACGCAACCCTCGGGTACGGTGATGGGGTTGGGGGTGGCTCTGGCAAGGGTTACGGTAAAGGGCGCAAGATAGCTTTCGTCAAGCTTTATGCCGTCAACGTAAACGCAGTTGTCGTCGGGGTTGATGTATACCTCCTGACCCTCGGTGGCGATAACTCTCTTGACCCAGAGGGGTTCGTCGGTCTTTACGGTAGAGTCGGGTGCGAATACCACAATGTCGGCCTGCTGGGGCTCGAAGAAAACTGAGGAGAGGATGTATCTTTCACCCGATTCCATTGTGG
>JAZRLW010000186.1:0-2500 GCA_045647025.1 Eubacteriales bacterium | reverse complement strand
AAAGCATTTCCTTTACCTGCTTAACGATCTCCTTTTCGGGCATCTTTTTAAGACGCAGACCGAAAGCAATATTTTCAAACACGTTCAAATGGGGGAACAACGCGTACTTTTGGAATACGGTGTTTACAGAACGCTTATAAGGAGGTAATGCGTTTATACATTTACCTGCAAAAAAAACATTACCGCTATCCTGATGTGTAAAACCGCCAATTATGCGCAGAGTGGTGGTCTTACCGCATCCACTTGGACCCAGTAATGTTACGAATTCCTTATCCTTTATTTCAAGATTGATTTTGTCGAGAATTACCTCGCCATCAAATGCGACCGAAATATCTTCAAGTCTGATTATCGCATCTGCCATCTATCTATCTCCCATCTGAATACTGTATTTTTTATACACCACAGTCATAGACACTCTGTGGAAGCGGAGGCTACTGCCGCCTCATATTCCTTAGCGGGGAATATATATAAATAAAGAAAAAAATCAATTGCCGCGGCAAAAATAAACGTAAAAACGAAGACTGCACTTCGGCAACAGACTTTTATGTAATAATAATATACTATTTGAAGAATTTTGTCAAGTGTTTTCTATGAATTTTTGTTTACTTTTGAAGATTTTTTAATTCAAATGAAAACCCCTTATAAGAAGAAAAAAACGGAGTAGTTGTTATTTTCTTTCCGTTGAGATAATTAAGGCTTGTGGCCTCGCCCTCAAATGCAAATTCAAGCTCCACAGAGGCCAGTGCCTGATAAATAAAAGGACAGTCCTTATCCCTGGTACCATACTTGGTATCGCCTAAAAGCGGGTGGCCGATAAAAGCCATATGGGCACGTATCTGATGGGTTCTTCCTGTTTGTAATCCTATGCGTAAAAGAGAGACTTTACCATCGGTAGCCAGCACCTCATAGGAGGTTATTATTTCCTTGGAACCTGCCCTTTTATCCGCAGTTACTTTTACAATGTTTTCTGCAGAATCCTTTTTAAGCCAAGCATAGAGAGTATCGCTCTTTTTGGGCATGACCCCATAAACAAGACAAAGATAACTTTTCTTAACTTCTCTGTTCTTTATTTTAAGATTCATTACACGCAGAGCCTCTGCATTCTTTGCTGCAATAACGAGTCCTTGAGTATTTTTATCAAGTCGATTGCAAAGCGCAGGAGCAAATGACTGTTCACTCCGAGGGTCATATTCACCTTTATTATACAGATATGCCTTTACATGATTTGCAAGTGTATTATAACTTTCCTTGTCGTCGCTTTGGGATATTAATCCTGCGGGCTTATCAACTATAAGAATATTTTCATCCTCGTATGCCACAGTAAAAGAAGGCTTAACGGACAAAAAGCTGTCCTTCTTTATTTTCTCAGCCTCTTCCCCACCAAAAAATTCATCGCTAATGTAAAAGTTCAGAACGTCACCCTCAAAGAGCATAGTATTACCCTTTGTTTGTTTTACGCCGTTCACTCTTACACATTTGAGTCTCAAATATTTTTGAATAAGGCTCTTTGGCATAGTGGGAAATTTCTTTTCCATGAACCTATCAAGCCGCTGTCCGCCGTCGTTGCGACCTATTTTCACTTCTCGCATATCACACCGTATATTTCAGGCAAATTTAGAGAAGAAACGCTATCTTTCGGATAGCGTTTCTTCGATTAGAATCAAAATTGTTCTTAAACTTATCTCTTGAGAAGAGCAGCACCGATAATACCTGCATCGTTACCGAGAGCAGCAATAGAAATCTTCTGCTCGGGATGGAGTCCCCCGCCATAAGTGTTGGCATTAACAAAAGCCTTAAGAGGATTAAGGAGATAATCGCCTTCGTTGCAGATACCGCCACCGATAAGGATAACTTCGGGTCTGAATACGTTAACGATGTCAACGAGACCTTCAGCTATGTATTCGATATAGTTTTTAACAACTTCAAGAGCTACTTCATCACCCTGCTTTGCAGCGTCAAAAGCAGTTCTGCCGCTTACCTTACCCTCGGCCTCTGCAACCTTGGTCATAAGGGATTCGGGATGAGCGTCCATAGCAGCCTTGGTCTGTCTGATAAGTGCTGTAGCGGATGCGTATGCTTCCCAACAGCCCTTTCTGCCGCAAGAGCACTGTTCGCCGTTATGAACCACTACAATATGGCCCATTTCAGCGCCTGCGGAATACTGGCCTTCATATATCTCGCCGTTGATAACGATACCACCGCCAACACCGGTACCGAGAGTAATCATTACAGCATTCTTGTAGCCCTTAGCCGCACCGGCAATAACCTCGCCGAGAGCAGCAACGTTTGCGTCATTACCGATATAAACGGGCTTGTCTATATACTTCTGAAGAATAGCCTTCATAGGTATGTTACGGCCGTTCTGGAAGTTGTTTGCATAAACGAGAACACCGTTTTCGGTATCAAGAGAACCGGGAGATCCAATACCTATACTCTTAACTTCGTCAAGGGAAATATTGTTTTCCTTAAGAAGAGCAAGAGTGCAGTCTGCCATATCCTT
>JAZRLW010000185.1:0-9668 GCA_045647025.1 Eubacteriales bacterium | reverse complement strand
CTTCTTGGAGTCATACTGGAAGTATGCCTGGATATTCTTATCGGTGTGGTCACCGATGATCTTGATGGAGTTCTTGTTAGCACCAACTGTACCGTCGCCGCCGAGACCCCAGAACTTGCAGGAGATTGTACCTGCAGCAGCAGTGTCGGGAGCGGGCTTTTCTTCGAGAGAGCAGCCTGTTACGTCGTCTACGATACCGATTGTGAAGTTAGCCTTAGGAGCCTTCTTCTTGAGGTTGTCGTATACTGCGAAGATAGAAGCGGGAGTTGTATCCTTGGAACCGAGACCGTATCTACCGCCAACAACAGTTGCCTTAACCTTGTTTGTTGCAAGAGCAGTAACAACGTCGAGGTAGAGAGGCTCACCGAGAGAGCCGGGTTCCTTTGTTCTGTCGAGAACTGCAATCTTCTTTGCGCTTGCAGGGATAGCTTCGATAAGCTTTTCTGCGCTGAAGGGTCTGTAAAGTCTAACCTTAACAAGACCGATCTTCTGGCCCTGAGCTGCGAGGTAGTCGATAGTTTCTTCAATAGTATCGTTTACGGAGCCCATAGCGATGATGACCTTTTCAGCATCGGGTGCGCCGTAGTAGTCGAAGAGGTGATAGTTGGTGCCGGCCTTTTCGTTGACCTTGTTCATATACTCTTCAACGATGCCAACCATATTGGTGTAGTAGGTGTTGGCAGCTTCCTTAGCCTGGAAGAAGATGTCAGGGTTCTGAGCGGAGCCCTTGAGAACGGGATGTTCGGGATTGAGAGCGCGAGCTCTGAAATCAGCGATAGCATCCATGTCAACCATTTCAGCAAGGTCTTTGTAGTCCCAAACTTCGATCTTCTGAATTTCGTGAGAAGTTCTGAAACCGTCGAAGAAGTGGAGGAAAGGAACCTTACCCTTGATGGTGGAGAGGTGAGCCACGGCGCCAAGGTCCATAACTTCCTGAACGTTACCTGCAGCGAGCATAGCATAACCGGTCTGACGGCATGCCATAACGTCGGAGTGGTCGCCGAAGATGGAGAGGGCGTGAGTAGCAAGAGCACGGGCGGAAACGTGGATAACGTTGGGGAGAAGTTCGCCAGCGATCTTATACATATTGGGGATCACCAGAAGAAGACCCTGGGATGCGGTGTAGGTGGTGGTAAGAGCACCAGCGGAAAGAGAACCGTGAACTGCACCTGCAGCACCGGCTTCGGACTGCATTTCTGCAACCTTTACCTGCTGACCGAAGATGTTTTTCTGACCGCCTGCCGACCAGGTGTCGGTAACTTCAGCCATAACAGAAGAAGGAGTTATGGGGTAAATAGCGGCAACTTCGGTGAAAGCGTAAGACACATGAGCGGCAGCGTTGTTACCGTCCATGGTTTTCATTTTTCTTGCCATGTTTTTTTGACCTCCGTTTATTTTAACTTTATACAGAAAACATTATTAATATTTCCACCTGATATAATACCACGGTGAAGGGCGATTGTAAAGAGAAAAAACTAAAATTTCGATTAATGTTCGGAGAATTTCGGGAGAGGCACCCAAATAAGGCACAAAAATCCTCTTAAAGCCCCAGCGCTTCAACCAGATTTGCAAAAACGTCCAGAGAGGCTTTTCGTCTAACGTCGGCTCTTGAACCGCTGTATATCCGTCTGTAAAGAATCTGCTTTGACATATTTCGTCCATCCTTAAAAACACCGTTCATAAGTATGCAGACGTATACGCAGCCCACAGGGTCTTTATCGGTAGCCCCACCGGGACCGGCAATACCCGAGGTGGCCACTGCCACGTTTGCCCCCGTACGGGACATAGCGCCTTTAGCCATTGCCTCAACGGTATCAAAGCTGTATACCCCTTCCCTTTGAAGAAGGTCGGCAGATATGCCCAGCATATCCTGCTTCATTCTTTCCGAATAAGTTACAAACCCGCCCTCAAAGACAGAAGAGGAGCCCGCAATATCGGTTATCAATGAGGCAATAATTCCACCCGTGCAGGACTCTGCAGTGGTTATGGTATAACCTTTAGACGAAAGAAAGGATACAACCTTTTCAACAGTATTCATTAGCCACGTCCTTAGTCAATATGCAGATGCTCGTACTCAACCTGAGAAACAAGAGCATCAATATCAAGCTTTGCCTCTTCGGCCTCAATATCGGACATTCTGGGCGAAGTCTTGGGATGTCTGGGAGTGAATACGGTACAGCAGTCCTCGTAGGGCTCTATGGATATATCGTAAGTATCTATCTTGTAAGCGATATCTATTATATCCTGCTTATCGGTACCGATAAAGGGTCTGAAGACAGGCATTGTGGCAACGGCGTCGGTACAGTTTATAGCATCAAGAGTCTGGGATGCAACCTGACCAAGGCTTTCGCCGGTGATAATAGCCTTTGCACCCACCTCTGCGGCTATATTGCAGGCAATACGGAGCATAAATCTTCTCATAATAACGGTGAAGAGATCCTCGCGGCACTTATCGCGAATCTCCTCCTGCACCTTAGTAAAGGCAACCACGTAAAGCTCTACACAGCCGGTATATGCGGCAAGCTTTGAAGCCAGCTTTTCAACCTTCATTCTGGCTCTTTCAGAGGTGTATGGAGGACTCTCAAAGTGAACTGCGGATATCTGCATACCTCTCTTTGCAAGGCAGTAACCTGCTGCGGGGCTGTCTATACCGCCGGAGAGCATGAGCATACCGTGGCCCGACATTCCCGAAGGAAGGCCGCCCGCACCCTTTATGGGAGTATCGTGAACGTACACCTTGCCCTCACGGACCTCGATGTAGACGGTGACCTGTGGATTGTGAACGTCAACGGAAAGGTTGGGGAATTTTTCGAGGATATATGCACCCAAAAGCATCTCTATCTGGGGAGAGTTGTAGGGATAGGTCTTATCAGCTCTTTTAGCCTTTACCTTAAAGGTTTCGGCCCTGCGGAGCTTTGACGCAAGGGCCTTTGCTGCAGCCTCCTTCATCTCCTCAAATTCATAGGGAATAACCTTTGCTCTGGTGAGAGCAACAATGCCGAATACCCTGCCAAGCACGGTCATAAGCTCGTCGTAATCAACGCTCTCATCCAGATCTTCCACGTATACGGTGGACTGGCAGGAGCGAACCTTTCCGCTTCCTACCCTATTGAGTATACGCTTTATTTTTCCAAGCATCTTATCCTCAAACCTTCTGCGGTTCTGCCCCTTAAGGACAAGCTCGCCAAGCTTGAGCATTATAACGTCAGTCATATTTTTCTCCTATTGATTCAATTGTACTTTATTACTTCGTTCAGTGCGTTTTTCAACTCTGTGGCAACAACGTCTGCCTCTTCAATGGTGTTCTCTGCAGAAAAACTGAATCGCAACACCGATTTCTGCAGATTTTCATACCCCAATGCCCTCATTACGGGGCTGACCTTTTTTGAGGAGCAGGCTGAGCCTGTGGAAATATGAATACCTCTTTCGGAAAGGTAGTGGAGTATGTTTTCGCCAAGATATCCCTCAAAGGCAACCGAAAGAATATAGGGAGAGGACACTTCGGGGGTAAGGATCTTACCGCCAAGAGTGGTGACAACTTCCCTGTACCTTGAGTTTATCTCTTCTACCCGTTTTCTGTCCTCGGTAGCGGTTTTGAGAATATCCTCAACCGCCGCCGCCCAGGCAACGGCACCCATAACGTTCACCGTACCCGAGTGTATATTACCCTCCTGACCGCCGCCGTATATCATAGGCTTTGGGCGGAGTCCCTTTTTAACGTATAAGCCGCCTATACCCTTAAGGCCGTGGGTCTTGTGGGCGGAAAAGGACGCCATATCAACCTTTGAGTATGTAAAGGGCTCTTTTAAATACCCCTGCACAGCATCGGTGTGAAAGACTATCCCCTCTTCCCTTAAAAGCTGGGCTATGCCGAGAATATCGTTCTTGGCTCCCGTTTCGTTATTGACCTGCATAATGCTGACAAATACAGTATCTGCAGTCAACTCTCTTTCCACAGCTTCGGCGGTGATTATGCCGCTTTCGGGCTTAATATATACAACCTCAAAAGCACTCTCAAGGCTCTTAAAGCACTCTGCAACTGCGGGATGCTCAAAGGCGGATGTGATTATTCTACCCTTGCGTTTTGTCTGGAGATATCCTCTTACGGCTATATTGTCCGACATTGTGCCGCCGCTTGTAAAATAAAAGCATTCGGGGTCCACACCCATGGACTTGGCAAGAATCTCTCGTGCCCCTTCAAGGGCCTTTTCGGCATCGAGGCCGAAATCGTGAAGGGAGGCGGGATTTGAATAAAGCTCCCAATTCTCCCTTACCGCATTCATTGCCGCCTCTGAAGGGCGGGTGGTAGCGGCGTTATCAAGATATATCATACTTATTCCTCTACTTCGGGGAGCGCAAAATCGTTACCCGACGAAACGGGCATTTCCTGAACGTCGCGGAGCTTACGGTTAATGGCTCTGGTTCTGGTACCAACAAGATTATCAAGCTCTTTGCTTGAGGATTCAAGACCTCTCTTTACCTTTTCAAGGGTGTCACCGAACTTTCCAAACTCGGTCTTGACCTCGCCAAGGATTCTCCAAACCTCACCCGAGCTCTTCTCAATGGCAAGGGTACGGAATCCCATCTGCAAACTGTTGAGGAAGGCGGTGACGGTGGAGGGGCCGCAAACGGTAATGTGGAAATCGTTACGGAGCTTTTCGGTAAGCTCGGGGTCTCTGATAACCTCGGCAAAAAGTCCCTCGGTGGGAAGGAACATAATTGCAAAATCGGTGGTGACGGGGGGATTTACATACTTTGTATATATGTTCTTTGCATCGGTCTTCACTCTGTCGTAAAGAGCCTTTTTGGCCGCCGCAACCACAGTTTTATCGTCGGATTCGTAGGCATCTATAAGGTGATTGTAAAGGTCAAGGGGGAATTTTGCGTCGATGGGCAGATATATAAACTCGCTGCCCTTCTCCTTTGAGGGAATCTTTACCGCAAATTCAACGGGGTCGCCGCTACCCTTTACGGTGATTACGTTTTCGTCATACTGTTCACGGGAAAGGAGCTGTTCAAGTATTCTTGAAAGCTGGGTCTCGCCAAACTCACCGCGGAGCTTAACGCTGGAAAGCATATTCTTAAGGCTTCCAACGTTTGCGGCAAGATTCTGCATCTCGCCAAGACCCTTATACACAGCCTCAAGCTGTTCACTGACCTGACGGAAGGACTCGGATACTCTTTCGGTGAGGGTCTTGTCAAGCTTTTCGCGGACGGTGTTTTCAATCTCGTTAAGCTTTGCCTGATTTGAATCCTTCAAGGAAGTAAGGGTATCCTCGGTAGTCTTACGTATACTTTCAAGCTTGTCCTCCTGTGATTTGCGAAGCTCTGCCATACGAAGGTCGAGATTCTTACTGTCGTCGGACATGGACTTTTCAAAGGCCCCGAGCCTTGTTTCGAGCTGGGTTGTAACGGCACTCATGTTTTTGCTCTGAAGTCCCGATACCTTTTCCATACCGTCGCTTATATCTCTGTGGAGGGCGGAGGAAATACTGTCAAGACGCTCGTTTATTTCTCTTCTCTGGGAGGTAAGACTCTCGCCTATTTCGGCACGGAGCTTCTTTTCAGCCTCGCCCGAAGAGCTCTTTTTCATTTTAGTAAGGACGATTATTCCGAACACTGCCGCCAAAAGGGACAGAATCGAACAAACCGCCAAAAGAATAACAACAAGAGGATTAGTCATTTTCTTCTCCTTTAGTCTATGGTTTCAAGCTTTGCAAAGTTGGCCATAAGCTTCTTTACGCCTGCTTTTTCAAATTCAATAGTCAGCAGGGAGTCAGAGCTCATATTTACCGCCTCGGTGATTACCCCTTCGCCGAATATTTTATGGCGGACCCTCTGACCTGCCGAATACTTAACGGCCGTACTATGTCTTTCGGGCATTACGGTTACGGGGATCTGGGTAATTCGGGGCTGGCGGGGTTGGGTTTTGGGCTGAACGCGGGCATAGGGGTCACGGTTTATACCTCCCGCGGTCTCCATATTTTCGTGAGGTATCTCCTCAAGGAATCTGGAGGGTATTCCGGGTCTTACTGTGCCGTAAAGAAGTCGGGAGCGGGTGGATATGATGTGGAGCTTCTTCTTCGCTCTGGTCATTGCAACGTAGCAAAGACGTCTTTCCTCCTCAATATCCGCCGTGGAGCCAAGGGAAGGCATTGATGGGAAAAGCCCCTCTTCAAAGCCGGTAATAAAGACGGTGTCGTACTCAAGCCCCTTGGCACAATGCATGGTCATAAGCACCGCCGCATCGTCACCGTCATCAAGGGTATCGGTGGCGCTTACCAGAGCCGTCTGCTCAAGGTATCCGCCAAGAGTGGGGTCGTCGGCATCGGCAATAAACTGCTTTATGTTAGACAAAAGCTCCATTACGTTTTCGTGCTTTGACTTGTAGTCCTCAAGCCCGTAGGTGCTTTTGAGCATATTTTCGTACCCTATCTCCCCGTAGAGCTTTTCAAAAAGGTCGGGCAGGGGCTCGGTGGGTACCATTTCTCTGTACTTTTCAATAAGGACAACGAAGGATGTAAGCTTCTCTGCGGCCTTTGAAAGCTCGGGATAGCTTTTTGCATCCTTCAGCACGTCATAAAACTTCCTCTCATCCCTTACAGCAAGACCCAGCACCTTTTCAAGGGTGGTATCTCCTATTCCCCTCTTGGGTTCGTTTATTATTCGGGAAAGTCGGGTATAATCGTAGGGGTTGTTGATAACGTTCAGGTATGCAAGCATATCCTGAATCTCCTTGCGCTTATAGAAGGCAAGGCTTCCGAAAACCCTGTAAGGAATTCCGTTTGAACGGAGTGCGGTTTCTATATTGTTACTCTGGGCGTGGGTGCGGTAAAGAACGCAATAGTCGGAGTATTTTTTGCCCTGTCTTACCTTTCCCTCAAGAATCTTACTTGCAATAAGCTGGCCTTCTTCAAACTGGGAGGGAAGATTGTGGTAGGTTATCTTCTCTCCCGTTCCGTTTTCAGACCAAAGGGTCTTGCCCTTTCTGCTGCGGTTATGGGCTATAACCGAGTTTGCCGCATCGAGAATATTTTCGGTGGAACGGTAGTTCTGCTCAAGACGGATAGTCATAGCATCGGGATATATGTGGTCAAAGGAAAGGATATTATCGGGAGAAGCTCCCATGAATCTGTAGATACTCTGGTCGTCGTCACCAACCACGCAAATCTTGCCCCCCTTTGCAAGAAGACGGACAAATCTGCTCTGAAGGTCGTTAGTGTCCTGGAACTCGTCCACAAGAACGTATTTGAATCTATTGTTTATCCTTTCAGCCACCTCGGGAAAATCTTCCATGAGCTTTACACCGTAAAAGATAAGGTCGTCAAAGTCCATGGCGTTGGCCTCTTTAAGGCCCTGCTGATACATATCGTAGACCAGAGGCACGTGAGCGTTCTGTCTGTCGTCAAAGACGTCGGCAAACTCCTCGGGGGTCTGATAGGACATCTTAGCCTGGGAGATGTAATGCTTAACCTTTTTGCCGGTGTACTGTTTATCTATATTGAGTCTTTTTAGGGTGGAATCTATCAACCGTATACTGTCGTTTTCGTCGTAGACAGAGAAGTTTTTCTCAAACCCCAAAAGGTGAGCGTACTGACGGATTATCCTCATGGCAACAGAATGGAATGTCAGCGCCCAAAGGCTTGTGGTGTCAAGGTTAAATTTAGCCCCGATTCTTTCCCGAAGCTCTGCCGCAGCCTTATTGGTAAAGGTTATGGCAAGAAGCTCGTAGGGGGAATATCTTGCCTCTCGCATAAGAAAAGAATATCTGTTCGTCAGGCGTATAGAGGGATCTCTGAAACTCTCCTCAAGATACTCTAGATCGCTTTCGGCAACATCAAAGGAGGGCTCATCACAGTTATACGTATTGCCGTATTTAAGGAGATAACCTATTTTATTAACGATAACGGTGGTCTTTCCGCTTCCCGCACCTGCAAGGATAAGCAAGGGGGCGTCGGAGTAATACACAGCCTCCCTCTGTCGAGGGTTAAGGTCGGAATATTCTTCATCTATTATCTGCCTTCTCAAGGCCTGGAATTTCTCTGATAGGGTCATCTGTTTTTTCTCCAATGACTAGGCATACTTACAGGATATATATACATTATATAACTTAATAAGAGAAATTGCAAGGTGTTTTTTATGAAAAATAAAAAAAGTCTTGCAAAAATCGGCAACTGCGTATAATTTTGCTTCTTGGGAGAAAAATACCCATGTAAAACATAATCAAAACCGAAAGGGCAAGAGCTATGAAAAACAAATTAAAATTCAGACGGCTTACCGCCGCTTTTCTTATGGTTTCACTCTTATTTACCTCTGCCTTGGCCATCTCCTCCCTTAACACAAAAATGGGAGAGGACACCGATGCCCTCTCAAAGTACGGCTCACGGGGTGAAGAGGTAAGAACCATCCAGCAAAAGCTGAAAAATTGGGGATATTACGACGGCGATGTGGACGGAGTCTTCGGCTCAAAGACGCAGGCCGCGGTAAAGGCATTTCAGAAGAAAAACGGCCTTACCGTTGATGGTATCGCAGGCCCAAATACCCTCCGAGCAATGGGAATCTCCACATCCTCGTCCTCATCTTCATCAAGCGTGTCACAAAGCGACTTAAACCTTCTTGCGAGAATGATATCCGCCGAGGCCAGAGGTGAACCCTACGTGGGTCAGGTGGCGGTAGGAGCTGTTATCCTCAACCGAGTTCGCCACCCCTCATTCCCCAACACTATTTCGGGGGTGCTTTACCAGAGCGGAGCATTTTCCGCCCTCTATGACGGACAGTTTAACGAGCCTGTGGCCGACTCGGCCTACAAAGCCGCAAGGGACGCCCTAAACGGATGGGACCCCACCGGCGGCTGTATCTATTACTATAACCCCCAAACACCCACAAACCAAAGGATACGTACCCCGCCCATAGTCACCACCATCGGCAGACACGTATTCAGCAGGGGGAAATAACCCTCCAAATCAAAAAAAAAGACGACTCCGAAGCGGAGTCGTCTTTTAAATCAGACAATGTCAATATTAGTTGTCGCTGGTGCCAACTTCGGGAACTACGGTAGCAGCTTCAACAGTTATGATAAATGCCTTTTCGTAGGTCTGGCCGTTACGCTCAACTCTGTACTTAAGAACGGTTACGCCTTCCTTAAGAGCATTGAGAACGGTAATACCTTCGGTAAGACCGGAGAAGTAAGCTTCGTCATATACCCAAGTACCATCAACAGGGTTGGGAACGAGAACGAGAGCGTCGCCTACAGTAGTCTTTTCAACTATACCTGCAACAACGATATCTTCTGCGGTGAAATCCTTATCAACGATAGGTTCATCCTTGGGCTCTTCTTCAACAGTGAGAGCGGGGATGGTGATTACGGGAGAGTAAACGAATGTGCCGTCGTAACGGGAAGTGTAAACCAGTCTGTAGGAAGCGCCTTCAACGGGGTTTGCTACAGTAAGGGTCTTGGAAGTAGCACCCTTAACGTTCTTCCAAACGTTACCTTCTTTAACCTGCCACTGGAAAGCGAGCATGAAGGAGGACATGTACTTAATGTCTGCACCTGCGATAACTGCTTCCTTAGCGTTGTGGGACTGAAGGGTGGGAGTAAGGTCGGAATAGGTGGGGAAGGTGATATTGTAATCGGGATTGTAGCCGATATCACCTCCGTTAAACCAATC
>JAZRLW010000184.1:0-9063 GCA_045647025.1 Eubacteriales bacterium | reverse complement strand
AGGAAAGGGCTTTGCCCCCGTGGATCTTTCCTCGGTTACACTTCCCTCCACCGTTAACGAGGTTTACTCTGAAGAGAGCGGCGGTTACGTTTTCAAGCTTACCACCTCCGGTTACGGACAAGGTATGGTAATAATGTGCGGCGTTGATGCATCCGGAACCGTTACAGGTGCCGTATGTACCGCATCAAGTGAAACTCTTGGTTATGAAAAAACCTATGGTGAAAACTTCAAGGGTTTAAATGACCAGACGGTTGCCGACGTTGATGTGATTTCGGGAGCAACTAAGACCACGGCGGCCTATAAAAACGCCGTAAAAGATGCTCTTAACGCATTTACAATCCTCAACGGCGGTTCTGTTGACCTTCGTACCGAAGAAGAAATTCTTGCCGAAAATCTTTCTACTGCTCTTCCTGCAGGCGAAGGTGCATTTACACCTTGGTTTATGGTTGAAGATCTTGTAGGTATTTCCGCTGTGTACGTTGCCGATAACGGAAGCGGATATGTTTTCGTGGTTGAAGAAACCTTCATCGGTGTAGGCATTGACGGAACAATCGTTACCGAGGCATCTGATGACCTCAATGCTATCGTTACAGAGGCTTATGGCAAGGTAGTTGCATCAGAACTTCAGCCCCTTGATATTTCCGTGTTTGAAAATATTCCCTCTCAGGTAGTCAGCGTTTCAGTTACCGCCACGGGTAATTTTGTGTTTGACCTTAAAGCTTCGGGCTACGGCATAAGAGGTGATAAGTATATCGCTTCCGGCGAGTATATCTATATTCGAGTTTCCGCTACTCCCGAAGGTCGAATCATTGCTTGTGAAACCGTATCTCAGGCTGAAAGTGATGGCTTCGGTGCCGCTTGCGCAGAGCCTTGGTTCTACAGCCAGTTTAACGGCAAGGATGAAGCCAATTACAGCGACATTGATGCCATAAACGGCTCAACGTTTACCACTAACGGATATGTTACCGCAATTTCCAAGGTATTTGATACCGTTAAAATATTAACAGGAGGAGAACAGTAATGAAACGTAATGGAAATCTTTCTGTTTTACTGAAGGGTATCCTTCTGGAAAACCCTGTATTCGTTCTCGTTTTGGGAACTTGTCCTACCCTTGCCACCACAACCGGTGTAATCGCCGCTCTGAGTATGGGCCTTGCCGCCATGGCAGTGCTGATATGCTCCAACGTGGTTATTTCTCTTCTCCGAAAGATAATTCCCGATACTGTGCGCATCCCCTGCTATATTATAATAATCGCAGGATTTGTAACTCTCGTTCAGATGTTTATGCATGCATATCTTCCCGAACTTTACGAGCTTTTAGGTGTTTATCTTGCCCTGATAACCGTTAACTGCATCATCCTTGGCAGAGCCGAGATGTTTGCTGGTAAAAACTCCGTAGGCCGTTCAGCTCTCGACGGTGTAGGTATGGGTTTGGGCTTTACCCTTGCACTTTTAGCTATGGCTACTATCAGAGAAGTTCTCGGTAGCGGCTCCTTTGCAGGTATTGAGATTCCCTTTATGGTTGACCACACCATAGACTTTATGGTAAAGGCTCCCGGCGGATTCTTGGTATTCGGTATTCTTATTGCTGTTGTAAACAAGGTAACCAAGGGTAAGTATCCCTTAAAGAAGAGCTTCTCTTGTGAAGGCTGTCCTTCCGCTGCTATTTGCGGCGGTGGTGAGGATTGCATAACTACCGTAGATAAGGAGGATAAATAAGTATGGAAACCTTTAAGACCCTTATAATCATCCTTATGTCGTCTGTTCTTGTTAACAACTACGTTTTGAGCAGATTCTTGGGTATATGCCCCTTCCTCGGCGTATCCAAAAAGCTTAATCAGGCTACGGGTATGGGTATTGCGGTTATTTTCGTAATGCTCGCCGCTACTGCGGTTACCTGGCCTATACAGTATTTTATTCTTGAAAAATTTGGTCTGGGATATATGCAGACCATAGTGTTCATACTCGTTATCGCTACTTTGGTTCAGTTTACCGAGATAGTGCTTAAGAAGTATATTCCTTCACTTTATAAGAGCCTTGGCGTATATCTGCCCTTGATCACCACAAACTGCGCTGTATTGGGTGTTACTATTCAGAATATAAGTGACGGATACAACTTCCTTGAGTCTATGGTAAGCGCCCTTGGCTGTGGCCTTGGCTTTCTTCTTGCCATGGTTCTTTTCAGCGGTGTTCGTTCCAGAATTGACGAAACCAATATTCCCCAGTCCTTCAAGGGATTGCCCGTAACCCTCGTTGCTGCATCCATCGTATCTCTGGCGTTCTTCGGATTCTCCGGAGTTGTGGATAATCTGTTTGCTTAATAGGGGGTAAAAATATGTTAGAAGACGTTTTGATAGCTGTTGCCGTTGTTGCGGCAGTTGGCCTTCTTGCAGGTATAATTCTTGCAGTAGCCAATCATTTTATGGGTATTAAAGAGGACGAAAGATATACAACTATCCGTGCCTGCCTCCCCGGTGCTAACTGCGGCGCTTGTGGATGCTCTGGTTGTGACGATTATGCAAAGGCTGTATTCGAGGGCACTGTAAAACCCAATCTCTGTATCCCCGGCGGTAATGACGTAGCCGAAGAACTTTCCCGTATTCTTGGCGTAGAGGCCGAGGATGTAAAGCTTGAAGTGGCATTCGTTCACTGTAACGGTACACCTTCTGCTACATCCAGAAAGGTCGCGCTTGACAGTGAATTTAGTTGTCGCTCCGCAAGTATGCTTTACGGCGGTCCCGGTAGCTGCAGTTACGGTTGTCTTGGTTATGGCGACTGCGTTGCCGTTTGTCCCGTTGAGGCTATTCATATAAAGAACGGTGTTGCCCGTGTGGACAGCCGTGAATGTGTTGGTTGCGGCCTTTGTGCAAAGACCTGCCCCAAGAATCTTATATCTCTTATTTCCCGTGACGTTAAGACTGTAAATATGTGCAGCAATCACGATAAGGGCGCGGTTACCCGTAAGGCTTGTAAGAACGGTTGTATTGCCTGCGGCAAGTGTCAGAAGGTTTGTCCAGAGGGCGCTATAACTGTAGAAAACAATCTTGCTCACGTAAATTATGAAAAGTGTACGGGTTGCGGTATATGTGTAGACGCTTGTCCTGTAAAATGCCTTAAGCATACAGACTTTTTCCATATACCGGAATCACTCTGATAAAATGAACGATACAAGTAAAAAAGGCAGACTTCGTAACGACTTTATTCTTATAGGTTCTCTTGTTTTTGCGGCTCTCATCTTTTTGGGGATTTTTCTTTTAAAAAGTGAGGGCGGCGACTGGGCGGTTGTTACCCTTGACGGTCGAGAGATCGTCAGATATTCTCTTTCTGAAGATGGCGAGTATCCCATCATTTCAGGTGAGAATAGCGAACACAGTAATCAATTGGTTATAAAAGATGGCAAGGCCTCTGTTACCGAGGCAAACTGTCCCGATGGTATTTGTGTTTCTCACAGAGCAATAAGCAGGACGGGCGAAACCATAGTTTGCCTGCCCCATAAACTTGTTATTCATATTGAAACGGATAAAGAGTCTGAATTAGATATGGTTTCCTAACCGTGGTAGGTTATTATGAATAAAAGCGTGAAAAAAACAGTGCTTTTGGCCATGTTTGTGACCATAGCTCTGATTTTGGCTTATGTTGAAAGCCTTTTGCCTCCCATATGGGCGGCTGTTCCCGGAATAAAGGTAGGGCTACCGAATATAATAATAGTTGCAGTGCTTTATTCTTTTGGTATAAAGGAGGCTTATACTGTATCCTTTATGCGAATATGTATTGCGGCTCTTTTGTTTGGAACACCTCTTACATTTGCGTACAGCTTTGCGGGAGCATTTTTAAGCCTGATTCTTATGATAATCTGTAAAAAGATTAATCTTTTTTCTCCTCTGGGGGTAAGTGTTGTTGGCGGCGTATCTCACAACCTCGGCCAGATACTATTGGCTATGGCTATTTTCGAGAGAGCCGAAATAGGCTACTATATGGTGGTTCTTGCCATTACCGGAACACTTGCGGGTGTGTTTATTGGACTTGCTGGTTCGTTTTTTGTTGAAAAGTTGAAACAACTTAAGACAAAAATGTAACATTTTTAAAGTACTATTGACATAATTGGAGTTTTATGGCATAATATCCTGGGTTAAGTTGAAATCCCAAATAAAATATTAATATTATAAAGGAAGAGTAACTATGAAAAAGACCATTTCCATTATTCTTGCTGCTCTTATGATGCTTTCTGCATTCGCTTTTGTAGGGTGCGATAAGGAAGAACAGGAAGCAGCTCTCAAGTTCGGTATGGGCGTTTACGCTTATTACGAAGAAGCTTCTTCTGCAGAGGGCGAAAACAACGGTTCTGCCGCTGTTTGTGTTACCGTTGCCGCTGTTCTCGTTGACGAAGCCGGCAAAATCGTAAAGGTTGATTTTGATACCGCTGAAAATTCTGTAGCTTATACCTCTGAAGGTAAAGCCGTTGCCACCGGTGAATTCCTCACCAAGAAGGAAAAGGGCGACAACTATGGTATGGTAGCTTGGGGCGGCGCTACTCTTGAGTGGGATGCTCAGGTAGACGCTCTTGAAACCGTTCTTGCTGGCAAGACCCTCGAAGAAGCTAAGGCTTCCATCGTTAACGGCTACAAGGGTACCGACGAAGTAATCAACGCTGGTTGTACCATCGCTATTTCTGACTTTATCTTTGCTCTTGAAAAGGCTATGGCAAATCTCACCGAGTCTGCTGCCACTGCTTCTGCTACTCTGAACACCGGTATTGTTACCGTTTCCGATGAAGCTGTTGACGCTACCGAAGATGCTGAAGGAAAGCACGTTCTCGCTACAGCTGTTGCTGCGGCCGCTATTGATAAGGACGGTAAGGTTATCGTTCTTGCTAACGATGCTTTTGATGCTGAGTTCAAATTTGGTACCGCAGGTGAAGCTCTTGAAGGTTCTACCGCTGTTGTTACCAAGCTTGAAAAGGGTACTAACTACAACATGGCTGCCTACGGTGCCGATCTTAACGGTGACGGTGTAGTTAAAGAATGGTTCGAACAGGCTGAAGTATTCAACGCTGCTTGTGAAGGCCTTACCGCTACCGAAATCGCCGCTCTCGTAGTTAACGGCTACGGTGTTGAATCTGTACAGTCCGCAGGTTGCACCATCGCTATCACCGATATGGCAAACGCTGCAGTAAAGGCTGCAACTATAGGCTAATTTTTAAGAACTTAAGGGGGCGCGTACAGCGCCCCTTTTTTGTTATTTTTACAGAGGGAGGGGTGAGTTGATGAAAAGAAGGTTTAGTTGTCTTATATTGGTATTTATCCTTATTGCAATTTTTTCTTCTTGTAAGAAAGAAGGAAAAGGGAAATACACCGAATATATATTTGATTGTTTTGATACGGCCACGGTAATAACCGGATATGCCGACAGTAAAGAGGAGTTTAATGCCGTTATTGCGGATATTAAGACCCAGCTTAAAGAATACCACAAACTTTATACTATTTATAACAAATACGAGGGCGTAAATAACCTGTATGTCATAAATAATTCCGAGGGCCCCGTTGAAGTTGACAGAAAGATAATCGACCTGCTGCTTTATGCAAAAGAGGTCTATGCTCTTACTGAAGGAAACACCAATGTGGCCATGGGTAGTGTCCTCTCAATATGGCATAAATACAGAAGCAACGGGATAAAAGATCCGGTAAAGGCAGAACTGCCGCCCATGGATAAGCTCCAGCTCGCTTCGGCGCATACGGATATTAATAACGTAATAATAGACGAGGAAAAGAATACCGTTTTGCTCGCAGACCCTGAAATGAGTCTTGACGTTGGTGCTCTTGCAAAGGGATATGCTGTTGAAAGAATAGCTTTAGACCTTGAGTCAAAAGGAATAAGTGGATACGTGCTTAACGTGGGAGGAAATATCCGTGCGTTGGGAAGTAAAGCCGACGGATCTCCCTGGACAGTGGGTATAGAAAATCCCCAAAACTCGCAAAGTGGTTCCT
The DNA here is from genome assembly GCA_045647025.1 of Eubacteriales bacterium. Taxonomy (GTDB): domain Bacteria; phylum Bacillota; class Clostridia; order Oscillospirales; family UBA644; genus JAZQLP01. The sequence goes on along the minus strand of JAZRLW010000184.1, from coordinate 3,079 downwards.
ATATAGCTTATCTGCATATAGACGGTCAGGTTGTAGTTACCAGCGGCTCTTATCAGCGATATTATATGGTTAACGGCACATCTTATCATCACATAATCGACCCTGAAACTCTTATGCCCGGTATAAACTATCTTTCGGTTTCTGTAATTTGCGACGATTCGGGATTGGGTGATGCTCTTTCTACTGCTCTGTTCATTATGAACTACGAGGAAGGCCTTTCTCTCATAGAATCTTTATCCGGCGTGGAGGCAATGTGGGTACTTCCCGACGGGGAGCAGAAATATTCCTCGGGCTTTGAAAACTATACTTTTAATTATGATGAGGGGCACTAAAATGAAGCTTTTATTTAAGGCTTTGACAGCCGTCATTGTGGGTGCTTTTGCTATTGGTGTGTTTGTTTTCCTTCCTGCGGGAACTTTAAATTTTTCGCAGGGTTGGCTTTTTATGGGCGTGCTGTTTATTCCCATGATACTATTGGGAACAGTGCTGTTGTTTAAGTCTCCCGGCCTTCTTGAAAAGCGCTTAAACGCAAAGGAAAAAGAGAGGGGACAGCGCGGCGTCATCGGACTTTCCGCCCTTATGTTTTTAGGCGGTTTTATCGTGGCCGGGCTTGATTTTCGCTTTGGATGGTCAAGGATGCCCTTGTGGGTGTCAGTTGTCGCTTCTGTAGTCTTTCTTCTTGCCTATGCGCTGTATTGCGAGGTTATGAGAGAAAATGCCTATCTTTCCCGTACCATAGAAGTGACCGAGGGGCAAACCGTTGTTGATAGCGGTCTTTACGGGATAGTAAGACACCCAATGTATAGCGTGACTCTGATTTTGTTCTTAGCAATACCCCTTATTCTCGGTTCTTGGTGGGCTTTGTTGATATTTCTCATATATCCGGTGATTATAATTTACAGGCTTCTTAACGAAGAAAAGTTTTTGGAAAAAGAGCTTGACGGCTACCTTGAATACGAAAACAAAGTTAAATACAGATTAATTCCATATATTTGGTAATAAGCGGGAGGAAAATAATGCGAATTAAGGTTTTGTCAATAGGGCACAGCTTTGCTCAGGATTCTACCCGTTATCTTTCTCAGATAGCGAAGGCATACGGACATGAGCTTAACGTTGTCAATCTTTACATAGGCGGCTGTCCTTTAAGCAGACATTACAGAAATATGCTTACTGAGGAAAAGGCTTACGAGCTTGAGTATAACGGCCACCAGACTGGATTCTCCGTATCTTTAAAGGATGCGCTCTTTGCTAGAGAGTGGAATTATGTAGTGTTGAACCAGACCAGCCTTCTTTCCACAAAGTATGAGACCTTTCAGCCTTATCTGTCAGAGCTTTCCGCGTATGTGAAAAAGATGGTACCCCACGCAAAGCAGTACGTTCACGAAACCTGGGCCTATGAAGAAGGCTCCTCAAAGCTTGCAGGAATGGGCTTTGATACCCGCAAGGATATGTACGACGCTCTTCATCAGGTCTATGCAAAGGCCGCTGCTGATATTTCCGCAGACGGAATTATCCCATCGGGAACTCTTTTCCAAAGACTTCTCGAAAAAGGAATAACGGAGCTTCACCGTGACCATTGGCACGCATCCAAGGGTATAGGTAGATACGCTCTTGCCCTTCTTTGGTACAGAACTTTTATTGGTGAGGATGTGTTGAACAACGGTTTTTGTAACTTTGATAAGCCCATAGACAGTGAAACTGTAAAAATTATAAAGGAAACCGTAAATGAATTTAGGGGAGGGGATACGTCATGGATATATTAGCCGTAGGTAATAGCTTTTCTCGAGATGCCACCAGATATCTTCATCAGATTGCAAAGGCTGACGGTGTGGAGATGAACGTTATCGGTTTAGCCATAGGCGGTTGTTCTCTTCAACAGCATTATAAGCATTATATGGCCGACGATAAACTGTATGAGCTCTGGGTAAACGGCGAATATACTGAGTTTTTCGTTACCCTGAAAGATGCCCTTCTCAATAGGGATTGGGATTGTATTACAGTTCAGCAGAGTACCCGTTTAGCCGTAATAGAAGAATCATTTGTTCCTTATCTTGAGGATCTTGCGGCTATCTTCAGAAGGTGTTGCCCTAAGGCCCAAATTGCTCTTCACGAGGGTTGGATGTCCGAATCCCATACCCCCAGACTTCGCGGATGGGGTTACGAGGATAATTCCGAAATGTACGAAGATTTGCATGCCATCAATAATAAAATGAGTAAGCTTATAAAGGCCGACGCGGTTATTCCCGGAGCCACGGTTCTTAACCAAGCTCTAAAAGAAGGCTTGACAGGCTTTTATGAGGACGGTCACCACGCATCCTTGGGCATCGGCAGATATCTGATGGGTTTGACTTGGTATAAGACCCTTACCGGCAGGCCGGTTACGGGAAATTCCTTCCGTGACTTTGATGTTCCCGTGAAGGAAGAGGATGTTCTCTTTGCTCAAAGCTTGGTTGATAAAATGATAAAATAGACTACGCAATTACTGTTTATGTCTTTTTTGTTAAGATATTTGCGTAGAATAAAAAAATTATAAAAAAGTTACTTTATTCTTCGCTCAAAGGTCTTGCATTTTACATAAAAATAAGATAAAATATATCCGTAGCATTATGTACTGCATTATAATATAATTTTTTAGGAGGAATTCCACCATGTCCGTTAGAGTTGCTATTAATGGCTTCGGCCGTATCGGCCGTCTTGCCTTCAGACAGATGTTCGGCGCTGAAGGTTATGAAATCGTTGCTATCAACGACCTTACCTCTCCCAAGATGCTCGCACATCTTCTCAAGTATGACACCGCTCAGGGTAACTACCTTGCACTCGGTCACACTGTTGAGTCTGACGATGAAGCAGGCACAATCACTGTTGACGGCAAGACCCTTAAGATCTATGCTGAGAAGGACGCTGCTAACTGCCCCTGGGGCGAGCTTGGCGTAGACGTTGTTCTTGAATGTACCGGTTTCTACTGCTCCAAGGAAAAGTCCATGGCTCACATCAATGCCGGCGCTAAGAAGGTTGTTATCTCTGCTCCCGCAGGCAACGATCTCAAGACCATCGTTTTCGGCACCAACCATGAAAACCT
>JAZRLW010000183.1:0-9350 GCA_045647025.1 Eubacteriales bacterium | reverse complement strand
TCTTCACTCTTACTTAATTTGGCAGGATTTTTTGGGAAGTAATAGGTAAAAGGTAAGAGGTAAGAAGTGAGGTAGCTTTTCGCTTTGGCGAAAAGCATTTTTATTATAACGGTTGAAATGTGTTGAAAATTATGATATAATAAAATCACTAAAGAGAACGGCGAGAAGAAAAATGGCTGATAGTCCGTTGATTACAAAATCAAAAGAGTTTGCTTTACAAATCATCAAGGTTTGCAATTATGTAAAGCAGAACAAGAGGGAAAGTGTACTTACTAATCAGTTGATTCGTAGCGGAACAAGCGTTGGTGCGAATATTCGTGAAGCATTTTACGGACACGGAACTGCGGATTTTATCGCTAAACTGCAAATAGCTCTCAAAGAATGTTCGGAAAGCGAGTATTGGCTTGAGCTTTTAATTGAAAGTGGCTATTACGATAACAGAGATATTTTGGACAAGTGTATTGAGGTTAAGAAGCTACTTATTACCTCGATAAATACGGCAAAAAGCAAAATAAACAAATAATTTTCAGAAACTTTTCTTGCATTTCCGTTCCTTTTCGGTATAATATGTTTACTACCAAAAGGAGAACGAAATTGACTACGAAAGGCGGTGCAATGATGCAATCATCTAACAAAGTAACAGTTACTGTGTTAATCGTTTTGATTTTAATACTATCATTGTCGGCTTGTTCAAAAGAGGAAACCAACAGTTTTTTAAATGAAGTAACCCTCGGGGTATGGGATAGGCTTCTTTTGGACGAGGAAACTCATAACATCGTTGAGTATGTTGATAATGATATGATCAAATATCAAGGGAACACGTACTATTTAGCTCCTATGATTTTTATTCAAGACAGTTATACAGCAGTTCAAGAAGATAGGGGCTACGAATATATCGGTTGGTGTGGCCCAAGATTTTTCTATATCGATACCTATTATGGTGATTCAAAAGATTCTCCAAACATATTATATGAAGCAAGACTCGAATACACATACTTCAGAGAGGATTATGACTATAAAACAGATACATTCAAAATTGAAGGTACAGAGGACGTTCTCTGCCTTAGTGAAGATTTGATTGAAACATCTTACAAACCCTCAAATTTGTGGGCTCAAACGTATATTTCTTTGTCATCCTCTACGCATCCGTCGTTGAATATTAATCTTGGTATTTTTGAGAACGACGGAACTTGGTATGCCTACTCTATGGATCGTGTCTATTTTGAATTATCAGAAAATTTAGTTGAAATTTTGATAAAAAATCAAATCATTACGTCATTAAACGCACAGTAAATAATGTCATCTATTTCGGACACCAAATACTGTATCAGCGGATATGAGGATTCGAACCGGGGGAGAAAAAATATAATAATCTATTCCCTTGCAAATCAGACTTCTTTATGGTATAATGTTAATAATAACATATCGTTCAGTTTGGAGCATCAACAATGGAAAGAATTATAAAACCCGTAGCACCCGATCAGCTGGAATCCTCTTTGGACTTTATAGAGAAAGTCTTTACCGATTCCGAAGGTGAGAATGAGGGTAAAATGGTCAGGAATCTCGTTGCGGAGATAAGATCTAAAAAGTATTACGTTCCCGAATTGGATCTTATTATGGTTGATGAAAAAGGGGAAATTATTGGTCTGACATTATTCTCCCGTTTTCACATCGAAGGCAGATACGAGGACGAATTGCTGATTTTGACCCCCGTGGCTGTAAAGACTGAGCTGCAACGTCAGCATATTTCCAAGGATCTTATTGAATACGGTCTCAAAAGAGGACGAGAATTGGGTTATAAACTGTGTATTGTTGAGGGAAATCCCCAAAACTACCGTTCCCGCGGCTTTGTGACCTCTGCAAAGTACGGAGTTTTTGCCGCCGAGAGCGTGGGGCTACCCCATGAAGATTGCCTTATGATCCAAGAGCTGGTTCCCGGTGCATTGGAAAACGTTCACGGCTATCTTGATTATCAGTTTTATAAGAGCCTTACATGATTTAGATAAAAAATATCCACCCGTATATCGGGTGGATATTTATTTATGTCAGAGGACATGAGGATTCGAACCAGGAGAGCAGGCGAAGCCGTTCTCTCTTTCTTTATTTGACTGTCAACCCCGTTTCAAATACCTGTATACCCGCATAGTGGGGTGCGAGTGTGTAGGTTGGGTAAAAGACGAATATGCCCTTTTCTGTAAGATAAAAGTTTCTCGGGTCAAAGGCCTTTTCGGCAGTCTGCATCGCATGGGGGTAAAATCTGCCGCTTCTGTCGTCGTATATGGCCTTCTGAACTGCTTTTATTGCTATTTTTACAGAGTCACGTTCCTTTGCCACCTCTTGAAGGGTGAGCCTTCGGGCGGAAAAGAGGGACCACACGTCGCTCTTCATTTCCGTTTTGCCGTGGGCACCGCCCGTATAGGTCTGCCGTCGCCTGCAAAGGGACAGGTAGTTTTCCGAAACGAAGGTTGTCTGAAATTCCTGAACCACCGAGTACATGTTGAAGGGCAAGCCCTCTTTTTTTGAGCTTGTATATCTTGTCAGCGCATCTCGGTGAATATTTGTCCTTGCTGAGAGATTAAGGAGTCGGGCATCCCTCTCGTAATATATGTTAAAAGTCCTTTCAAAATTTTCCGTCACCTGACCTTGGGCAACGGGATATTCTATCCGTATTTCCAGAATGGGTCTGCCGTCCTTGAAAAGGAGGTCGGAAAAGGCCTCCTTTGATGTAGAAGCGAACAAAAAAACACCCTCCCCAAACATATTTTACTAAAATATATTTGAGGAGGGCTTGTTATATTCGGCGGTTATTTCTTTTTGCCGAAATTGAATTTGTTTTCAGTACCCGTAAGGAGCCTTTTTATGTTGGCAATATGTCTTATCCACACTATAGCAACCATGGCCGCTACCAGGATTGCCGCAACCCACCAATAGGGGCGGGGGGCGTAGAAGATGCAGGTAAGAATAGCTCCTGTAAGGGAAGCCAGTAGAGAGCCCAAAGATACGGTATGAGAGATAAAGAGAATTGCCGCAAATACCGCGTAGCAAATAAGGGCGATTCTCCAGTCAAAGAGAAGTATCATTGCGGCGATAGCCGAAACACCCTTACCGCCCTTGAAATGGCAGAATACGGGCAGAACGTTACCTATCATACAGAAAAGCATGGTGTAAAGGCCCACTATCTGGGGCTCCAGCTGACCAAGATTACCCAAAAGGTAGGTGGGGAAAAGGTGCTGGGCTATAAGGCCAGTGGCGATATATTTAACCACTTCCAGAAGAATGGTGGCCGCGCCCCACTTAAAGCCCATGGTTCTTACCACGTTTGTGCCGCCGGCGTTACCCGAGCCTTTTTTTGTTATGTCGAACTTACCTACGTATTTGGAGATTATAAGGGACAGATTGATACTGCCCATAAGATAACCAAACACGGCGGGGAATAAGAATCTGATAAAAGTCATAGCGATGCTCCTTTTTTATGAAAGGATTATTTGTCCTCTTTCTTTTTCAGACGGGGGAGTATTCTGATGGGCGTTCCGTCAAGACCAAATGTTTCGCGGATCTGATTTTCAATATATCTCTGGTAAGAGAAGTGGAAAAGCTCCAGGTCGTTTACGAAAATAACGAACGTGGGGGGCTTGGTAGCTACCTGAGTCATATAGTAGAGCTTGAGGCGCTTGCCCTTATCCGTGGGGGGCTGTACCTTTATAACAGCGTTTGCAAGAACGTCGTTGAGTACGCCGGTGGTTATACGTCTTGAGTGCTGCTCTGCTACAGAGTTTATCATCTCAAAGAGCTTTTCAACACGCTGACCCGTTTTTGCGGAGATGGTGATGATGGGGGCGTAGCTCATATATTTAAGCTCTTGTCGAATGTTTTCTTCGGTGGAGGCTATGGTATAGGTGTCCTTGTCCACCTCGTCCCACTTGTTTACGGCAATAATTACCGCCTTGCCTTCTTCGTGAGCAAAGCCTGCAATCTTGGTGTCCTGATCGGTAACGCCGGTGTTTGCATCTATCATCATAATAACAACGTCAGCTCTGTCAACGGCCATATAGGAGCGGAGAACGGAGTATCTTTCGATAGCATCGTCAACCTTGCTCTTCTTTCTGATACCTGCGGTGTCGATAAAGACGTATCTGCCGTGCTTGTTTTCCTTGAAGGTATCTACGGCATCACGGGTTGTGCCCGCAATATTGGAAACGAGAAGTCTGTTTTCGCCGAGAATATGGTTTATAAGGGAGGACTTACCAACGTTAGGCTTACCTATAACGGCTACCTTTATGGCGGTGTCATCTTCTTCCACCTCGGGAATGTCCTTAAGATTGTCGTATACGGCGTCAAGAAGCTCGCCTATGCCAAGACCGTGAACGGAGGATACGGGATAGGGATCGCCCAGACCAAGATTATAGAACTCGTATATTTCGGGAGGGGGATCGCCGGGCTTATCAACCTTGTTTACGCAAAGGATAACCTTCTTCTGTGCCTTGAGAAGCATCTGCGCCACGGCTTCGTCGTCTGCGGTCATACCGATTTTGATGTCGGTTACCATCATTACAACGTCAGCCTTTTCAATGGCTATCTGGGCCTGCAATCTCATCTGCTCAAGGATAACGTCATCTGCACGGGGCTCGATACCGCCGGTGTCTACCAGGGTAAAGGCCTTGCCACGCCACTCAACGTCAAAATATATTCTGTCGCGGGTGACACCGGGAGTGTCTTCCACTATGGAAAGCTTCTGGCCGGTGATTTTATTAAATAGGGTGGACTTGCCCACGTTGGGGCGGCCAACTACTGCTACTATGGGTTTCATTGTATGCTATCTCCTTTCTTCGGAGGGTGTTATTGCTGTATGGGGGAGACGTTGCCCGTAATGGCCTCGTAGAGGTCACAGGGCTCGGGGCCGCTTGTGACCACCTTTACTCCCAGTTCTGTCTCTATATCTGATACCGTAACGTCGTCAAGGAATGCATCATCTCTGAGCATAACGGTGGGTACCACAAGGGCTTCGCCCAAATCCTTGCCCTTAAGCTGGGCTATTACATCCTGACCCGTTATAAGACCCGCTACGGTTATTTTTTCACCGAAAAAGTCGTTTCTTATGGAATATACTTTACATTCCAGACCCTCAAGCTTTTCTTTGAGGGCAGGGATTACCGTGTTTTCAAAAAAAGGAGCGGCGGCATATCCCGTTATCATGGAAAACTTCTTGTTAAGAGTTTCTCCTTCAAGCTCTGTTATAAGCTCGTCGAGATTTTCTTTATATCGTGCCAACATTCCCACGCCGTTTTCAATCTGCTCAAAGTCTTCGTAATACTCTGCGGTGGGAAGGGGGCGGTTTGCGGAAAGGAAAAATTCGTCGGAGGGATATATGAGCCGTGTGCCCAGTTCTTCAACACATTTATCAGTAAAGGCCTCTATCATATCAAGAACCTTTGCCGAATCCTCTCCCGTAAAAGGCTCAAGAGGTTCAAGGCCTTCTCTGTATTTTGTAAGACCTACGGGAACCACCGATACGCTGGAAATGGCGGGATAGAGGGATTTTAAATCCTCCATTGAACGGAGAAGATTTTCCCCGTCGTTTATGCCCTTGCAGAGAACTATCTGGGCTCTTAAGCGTATGCCCGCATCTGCAAGCTCTCTCATAATGGGCATTATGTTCTTTGCGTTGGGGTTTTTCATCATCCTTACCCGAAGGTCGGGGTCGGTTGCATGAACGGAAACGTTGAGAGGGGAAAGGTGAAGTTCCTTTATTCTGTCAATGTCCTCTCTTGAAGCGTTTGTCAGGGTGACGTAGTTGCCGTATATGATGGACAGTCTGTAATCGTCGTCCTTATAGTACATCGTCTTCCTCATGTTTTCGGGAAGCTGGTCTATAAAGCAGAAGCAACATTTATTTTTGCAGGAACGGGGCTCGTCCATAAGGAAGGTGTCGAACTCAAGTCCCAGTTCACCCTTGTCGCTTTTTCCTTTGATATCTAAAAGCTCTCCGTCTCTTTCAACGGTCAGCTTTACCCGTTTTGATACGGGTCTTCCCCAAGGGGATGTGAAAAGACCGTCAAAATGATACATCATATCAAAGCAGTCGGTTATTTTTTTACCGTTTAAAGATATAAGATTGTCGCCCTCTTTTACCTTGCCGTGAAGGCCGCAGGTGGGGGAGACGGAACGTATCTTTGCCATATGCGACGGTCCTTTCTTAAAGATTTTTTGCCGTAAAGCAAAATGAACGATGGCAGACGAATAATGAACCGAAAAATTCACCATTCACTTCCATCATTCATCATGTACTCATGTTTGTACGGTTACGCATCCTGCTGCTGAGTCTTCTCTTTGATGTTGAGGACCTTTTTGCCGTCGTAATAACCGCAGGCCTTACATACTCTGTGAGAGAGAACATACTCACCACAGTTGGAGCACTTTACCATGCCGGGCATTTCGAGCTTCCATACGCTGGAACGTCTCAAATGCTTTCTCTGTTTGGAAATTCTTCTCTTAGGAGCTATAGCACCCATTTTTCAGCACCTCCTGTTAATTGTTGCAGTCACATTGCTTAATGTTTAAGTTTGTTCCGCATATATAACACAGACCTTTGCACGACTCTTTGCACAATACCTTTGAGGGTATTGCCAGCAGCAAAGCGTCATAGGTCGTTTTTAAAAGGTCCGCCTTGCCGTTTTCTATGGTTATGGAATCGTCCTTAGCCTCTTTCATATCCAACGTGGTATCTATCTCCGCCGTAAGGGGGAGGGCCACGGGGTCAAGACAGCGGTCGCATACCGAGCGGAACATTCCGGAGAAGGTGAACTTCGCCGTAACGTAACCGTTGATATTTGCAAACTCGCCGCTTATTTCGGCAATGCCAAAGGCAGGATCGAGAGGCGACAGGTCCAGCTTGCGGTCTATAGGGAACCGCGCGCCGCTACTCTTGAAAACAGTTACAAGGTCAAGATATCTGCCGTCAAAAACCATAACTTTGTTTCCTCTCGTGTGTGTCTAAAATGCAGCTACAAACAATTATAACATCAAAGCTGTCGGTTGTCAAGTATTTAATAAAAAGTTCGATAAAACTTGCGTAAATTAGACCTCTTCGGGGATCTCGTGGCCGCCCTGACCCGCTTCAGACACGTAAAATGCGGGGATAAGGCCCGTTCTGGCAATATAAGCGCGGCCCACCTGGTCTACAAAATTTTCTATGTGAGATTCCTTTACTATGGATACGGTGCAGCCGCCAAAGCCTGCGCCGGTCATTCGTGAGCCTATACAGCCCTCTATTTTAAGGGATTCCTCTACCATAGCGTCAAGATGCTCTCCTGTAACCTCGTAAAGGTCGCGGAGGGATATGTGGGATGCGGTCATAAGTCTGCCAAAGGCTTCAAGGTCGCCTTCGTACAGAGCCTTGACGCTCTTGAGAACTCTGTCGCATTCGTATATGACGTGCTCTGCTCTTCTTCTGCAGAAGGGGTCGGCGATAACCTCTTTTGCCTCTTCAAACATCTCTACCGACACGTCTCGGAGACATTCGGCTTCGGGATAGACCGTCTTGAGCTGAGCCAGAGCCTCAGCACATTCGCGGCATCTCTCGTTGTATTTGCTTTCGGCGAGGGAACGCTTTTTATTTGTGTTTGCTATTACTATTTTATAGCCGTTAAGGTCCAGGGGAACGTACTTGTAGGACAAGTCTCGGCAGTCAAGGAAGATTGCGTGGCCTTCTTTTCCCATAGCGGAGGCGAACTGGTCCATAATGCCGCAGCTTACGCCGCAATATATGTTTTCAGCCTTCTGGGAAAGCTTTGCCATTTCAACCATATCCACGGGGGCGGTTATGCCATTATCCTCGTTTGAAAGTGTGGCAATGGCCAGCGCCATAACCACCTCTATGGCTGCAGATGATGACAGCCCTGCACCCAGGGGGACACCGTCGTGGTAGAGTATTTCGCAGGAGGGTATCTTGTAGCCCTCTTGCTGAAGAACGTAGGCCACTCCCGCCTGATAGTTACCCCATTTGAGGTCTTTGTAGGAGTCCAGCTTATCTATTTCGAGTACCGGACGGTCGGGAAGGTCGGTGGCGGCCAGCTTTATCTTGCCGTCGTCGGTTCTGCGGAGTATGATCTGGGAGCTTTGGGATATGGCGGCAGGGAATACAAACCCGCCGTTATAGTCGGTGTGCTCACCTATGAGGTTTACTCTGCCGGGAGAGGTGAAATGGCGAAGCCCTTGAGCGGTTCCGCCGTAAATATCTATAAATTTTTCAATAATATCAATCTTGTTTTCCATCGGGTCCTCGCTTTCGGAAATGAAATTCCGCTTTTTATACCATAACGTCAAGGGCATAAATTGAAAGATTTTACAATTTACCACTCCCATTATAAACCATTTAATATAAAAAATCAAGTCCCCGAGAAGAGTTTTTTATACAGTTCATCGCAAAAACAGGGGCTTTTCGCTACTAATCATCATATACCGTTAAAAAATATTGCCCCACGTGAGGGTGTTTGTTTCGATTATGTGCTCGGAGGCGTCAAGGAGTTTTTTGACAGCTGCTGCAATGGTGTCAAAGTCGGTGTCGTCGGCGTTATCCTCTCCGTTTTCAAGGGCGGCCACTATCTCTGCACTCAGTTCGTCTATCTCCTCTACCTTTGATGTGTGGACAAAGAGGGAAAGCAGACCTCTTTTGTCTTGATAGTATTGATAAAAATCCTCAAAATCGGCGTACATTTCGTCCATGTTTCTTTCCACGGCATCGTCTGCGCATCTTTCAAGACGTGTGGCCATTTGGTCGGCGGTGCTGTTCTGGAGATAGACCGAAATCCCCACCATTCCCAATGCAAACAAGAGCGCCAGGGATGAAAGCAGTATTTTCATTATTTGTTGTTTTCCTTTTCTTTGGGTATAAGGGTGAATTTTTCGTCCGCCATAGCGAGGACGTAGACGTCTTTTGGGGAAAGCCCCTTTTGGGAGATGAAGCCTTCCACTTCCTCTCTTGACAGATTGACCTTTTTCAAGTTTTTCTTCAGATATTTTCCCTGAAGTATGAGAGGGGTGGGGATATCGCCCGAGGTCATATCCTTTTTTAGTATGATACTTACGTTACCGGAGGGCTCCATCACACCCCATCTGACCTCTTCTGCGGAAAGCCCGCCGTTTTGCCGTATGGCTTCGGTGAGCTCGTCATAGGTTACGTCGGACTTTTTCATTTCTTTTTGGTCAATCTTTCCGTCACGGATAAGAACGCTGAATTTTCCCTGAAGGATCTTGTTGAAAAGGGGACTTTTTGTGGAGAGTGCTGTGAGGAGTATTTCCAGACAAACCAGAGCGAGGATTGATATTATACTGTTAAGCAGGGGGGCGTCGGG
>JAZRLW010000182.1:0-5520 GCA_045647025.1 Eubacteriales bacterium | reverse complement strand
ATGAAGATGTTAAATAAGAGAATAAAAGAAATAACTGCAGTGCAGAGTGCCGCCCTTCGGGGCGGCATTTGTTTTTGCCCATTCCTTTTTAAATCCGTCGCCAACGGCGACACCGCTTTTCACTGACCACTGACCACTGACCACTGATCACTGACCACTGTCAATATCTCCCTTACCAATTTTTTCGACTATCTTTCACTCCCCGTATGTGCTATAATTTACGCATCAATTGCCTCGCCCGTCGGGGCAAGAAAGGAAGTGAAAGTATGAATATAAGAAGCTTTTGGAGTAAGGGGATCACCCTTTGCTTGGGAGTTGTTTTTGGCTGTCTTGTCCTCTTTTTTACCGCCACACCCTCTGCGGCAGCGGACGGATCAAGCTACGGTGGCAGGGTAACCACATCCTCAACCGCCCTCAACGTAAGAAGCACCCCTTCGGCCACCTCGTCAAAGCTTACCACCCTTCCCAAGGGAAGCTACGTTACGGTGGTGGGCGTAGAGAAGGGCTGGTATAAAATAGAGTTCGGCAAGGGTATATACGGATACTGCTCCCCCGACTACCTCACCCCCGTATCAGGGTCATATCCCGCATACGTAAGCGCGGGCGGGGGCAACCTCAACGTGCGTAGCGGACCTTCCACATCCTACGGCGTGGAAAATATACTCCCCCACGGAAGATGCCTTATTATCGTCGGACAGTCGGACGGCTGGTACCGAGTTATCTATAACGGCGACGAGGTGGGCTACGTAAGCAAAAAATATATCTCCGTCTCAAAGCCGGCGGACGTTAAAGAGGAGTACACCTCCGTCTATCTGTCGGTGCCCTCATATAAGCAGAAGGACAGCAGATGGTCGGGGGTAAAGCTGGGTTCCTCGGGGAAGACCATTGGACAGATAGGCTGTACCACCACCGCCTTGGCCATGACCGAGAGCTATCGTCTGGGAGATACCGTATACCCCAACGAGATGGCATCCCGCCTTTCCTACACCTCGGGCGGCGCCCTCTATTGGCCCTCAAATTACAGCCAATATTATAACTCGGACTACCTTAAAAAGGCCTATTCTCTCCTTAAAGAGGGCAAGCCTGTCATCATTGGAGCCAAGACCTCGTCCGGTAGCACCCATTGGGTTGTTATCACGGGATTCAAGGGCGGTGCCTTGACAGTTTCCAATTTTCTTATCAACGATCCCGGCTCCACATCTACCACCGATTTGGCCACATATCTGGGCAAATACCCCATTTTCATGAAGCTTACGTACTATAATTGATTAAATTAAGGGCTATGTTAAGGCATAGCCCTTAACACTTGACATCTGTCGGAATATTTGTTATAATGTGGGTAAGAATAGATACCATATTATGAAAGGGGAAACGACTATGTCAGTTTTAACTATAACTTCCGAAAACTTTGAAGCCGAGGTTCTTAACTCGGACAAGCCCGTGCTTATTGACTTCTGGGCATCCTGGTGCGGCCCCTGCCGTATGCTCTCTCCCGTAGTTGACCAGATTGCGGAAGAGGTTACCACCGTAAAGGTTGGCAAGATAAACGTGGATGACGAGGGCGAGCTTGCAAAGCAGTTCGGCATAATGAGCATTCCCTCCCTTCTCCTTTTCAAGAACGGCGAAGTGGTTGCCACATCTGTTGGCGTTAAGCCCAAGGCCGAGATAAAGGCTATGATCGAAGGCTAACGTGAAAGATAATCTGCAGAATTAAGATATTGTGCGTTCTTCACGCTTGAATTAAATCTTTTCTGCGAAAAGCAATCGTTGCTGTGCAACGATAAATTCCAGTTTTTGCGTTGCCGTAAACGGCAACATAAAGGATTAATGTGAAACCTAAAAGAAAAAGCACCCCGTGTGGGGTGCTTTTTTGTTGTTAAAGTTTATTCAACCGCTATTTTTATAACCGCCTTTATCAGGCCGTCGTCGCCCAGATGGGAGAGGCGGTTGGGGGCGTGGGCGTCCCAGGGGAATGTAATATAGAAATCCCCGGGGAGGAGGGTTATGTCCATAGTGCCTTCGCCCGTGTAGAAGGCGATGTCACGCTCGGGTATATATTCCTCGGTATTTTCAAGGGCGCAGAGGTCGGATACAAGGGCACGCTCGGAGCCCTTGAGAACGAAGTGGACGTCGATAAACCTTCTGTGAGCCTCGAATCTCTTTATCTCCACCGTCTTTCTGTTCTGGGGAGCGAGAACGGTATAGGAAAGTCTGTCGGGGATGATTACCGTATTTTCTTTCACCTGACGGTCCCCCTGCCAGATTTCTTTCATAAGGTCTGCGGCCTGGGCAAAGAGGGGGCTTAAATTTGCGTAAATATCAATATTTTTAATATTATCGGCTATCATTTTATCAGTTCCTTTAATTGAGTATCTTATATACCAGAGGTATCTTTTCGGGCTCATCGGCAGAGAAGGTATAGGCGGCAAGGAATGCTTCCTCGGCGGCCTTTATCTTGCCCTCGTCAGATGTGTGGAGGAGGGCTAAAACGTCCCCTTCTTCCACTATGTCACCCGTCTTTTTAACCAGAGTGATGCCTGCGTCAAAGTCGATAATATCATCCTTTGTGGCTCTGCCCGCGCCCAAAAGCATGGCGGCGTGGCCTATGGCGTCGGTCTGCATCTTTGCAACGTAGCCCGCGGTGGGAGCCTTTACCTCGTGGATAAGGGCGGCCTTGGGCATAAGGGAGAGATCCTTTATCCAATCGGCCTTTCCGCCCTGAAGCTCTATCCATTCAAGGAATTTATTATATGCCGCTCCGCTTTCAAGAGCCTGAAGGGCCAGCTTTCTGCCCTCAACGTGGCTAACGCCCAGGCTGAGAGAAACCATACATGCGGCCAGAGAGAGGCAGACCTCTTTAAGGTCCTCGTTGCCCTCTTCACCCTTGAGGACGGAGATTGCCTCGGCCACCTCAAGGCGATTGCCTATGCCGTGACCAAGAGGGGTATCCATATCGGTGAGGACGGCGGCCATTTTTCTGCCACAGCCAACACCTATCTTAATCATCATTTTTGCCAATTCCTCGGCGGCCTCAGGGGTCTTCATAAAGGCGCCCGAGCCTACCTTTACGTCAAGAACCACACTCTTTGCCCCTGCGGCAATCTTCTTACTCATAATGCTGGATGCAATGAGGGGAAGGCTGTCCACGGTGGCGGTAACGTCGCGGAGGGCGTAGAGGCGCTTATCGGCGGGCACGCTGCCCTCGCTCTGCCCAACAACGGCAATGCCTATTTTGTCTACCTGACGGAGGAAGTCGTTTTCGGTCATAACGATATTAAAGCCGTCTATTGACTCAAGCTTATCTACCGTACCACCCGTGTGGCCAAGACCTCTGCCCGACATCTTGCCCACCTTTGCCCCAAGAGAGGCCACGATGGGTGCGACGATAAGGGTGGTCTTGTCACCAACGCCCCCCGTACTGTGCTTGTCAACAGAGAACTCGCCCAGCTTTTCGGGGGAAAGGGATGCGCCCGACACGGCCATGGCCTCGGTGAGTGCCACCGTTTCGGCCTCGGTCATGCCCTTGAAGTATACAGCCATTGTCCAGGCGGAGAGCTGATAGTCGGGTATGGAATTATCGGAAATCCCCTTTACCAGCCATTGAATTTCGGCTTTGGTCAGGGCTTTTCCGTCTTTTTTCTTTTGGATTATATCTGTCATTACGAACATGGTTATGCGTCCTTTCTTTAAGGGGCAGTCGTCGCTCGCGGCAACTTTAATATCCCTCGCCGACCTTCAATCCCTTAACGGCCTTGATTACGGAGCTTGTGCCAAGGCGGGATGCGCCAAGGGTAATAAAGTCTTCCGCATCCTTGAGGCTCTTTATACCCCCTGCGGCCTTAACTTTTTTGCCCACGCAGTATTTTACAAGGAGGGCTACGTCCTCACGGGTAGCACCGGAGGTGGAGAAGCCGGTGGAGGTCTTGATGTAGTGGGCATCGGAGGCGGCTACTGTCTTGCAAAGCTCGATCTTTTCTTCCTCGGAGTGGATGCAGGTCTCGATAATAACCTTAAGAAGCATGCCGTTGCAGGCCTTCTTTATGGCGTTTATTTCTTCGAGAATAAGGTCGTATCTGCCTTCGCGAACCATACCGTGATTGATAACCATATCTATTTCCTTGGCACCGTTCTTTACGGCCTCGGCGGTTTCAAAGCACTTACTCTCGGTGGAAGAATAGCCGTTGGGGAAGCCGATAACGGTACATACAACACCCCTGTCGCCCATATATTCGGCGGCCTGCTTTACGTAGCAGGGAGGGATGCAGGCAGAGGCGGTGCCGTATTCCATGGCCTCGTCAAGTACGGCCTTTATCTGTTCAAAGGTGGCGTCGGTTTTGAGAAGGGTGTGGTCAACTGTAGAGAGAATGTCTTTTAATTCCATATCTTTTTCTCCAATCAGATTATTTTTGGTGTATTTTATAAGTATATCTTTTTCGTTTTTCAGTCTGCCCTCAATGACCTGGGTGAGGAGCATATCGAGGGTCTTGCCAACCTCTTTCCCCTTTAGTCCAAGGGCTGTAAGGTGGTCGCCCTTAAGGGCAAGGTCTTTTAGAGAGAAGCATTGGCGGGAGGCTATAATCTCCCTTGCAAGTCCTTCTACGCGGTCAAAATTTTCCCTGCGGTAAGCCACTTTTTCGCTCTGGGCGGCGTTGTCGGCTCTCTGGAAATCTATCAGGTCAAGGAATCTTTCCTCTCCCAGACGGTTAAGCTGGCGCTTGACAAACCTTTCGCTCGCTTCCAAGGGCAGGTCGTGGACCTCGGTAAGCCTTACAACCCCTTCCCGAAGGGCTGTGGGGACCTTGAGGCGGCAGAGCGCCTTATCGGCTATGGCGGCACTTATCTTTGCGTGGCCGTAAAAGTGGCCACCTTTCTCGTCCTCGGTGTAGCATAGGGGCTTGCCAAGGTCGTGGAAAAATGCCGTAAGCTTCAAAAGAGGAGTGTCCTTTACCTCGGCCACCGCTACGGCGGTGTGGGTGAGGACGTCGTATTTATGATAGGGATTATTCTGCGCAAACCCCACGGCGGGGAGTATTTCGGGGCAAATGACCCCAAGGATAGAGTGATATTTTGTCAGCACCGACGCCACGTTCTTTCCCGAAAGGAGTCTTAAAAGCTCCTCAAAAATCCTCTCGGCGGCGATGTTTTTAAGCAGGTCCTTGCACTCAAAAAGGGCATTTTCGGTGTCCTTCTCTATCTCAAAGCCCAGCTGTGAGGCAAATCGGATGGCTCGCATTATGCGGAGGCCGTCCTCCCTGAATCGGGTGGCGGGGTCACCCACGGCGCGGAAAACCCTCTTTTCAAGGTCGGCCTTGCCGCCGCAGGGGTCTAAAAGCCCCGTGGCGGGTGAGTACCCCATGGCGTTGACGGTAAAGTCCCGCCTTTGGGCATCTTGGGTAAAATCCTCCGTAAAGGTCACAGAGTCGGGGCGGCGATTGTCGGTGTACTCCCCGTCCCTTCGGAAGGTGGTGACCTCAATCTCATTCCCCTCGCAAATAAGGGTGAGGGTGCCGTGCTTAAGCC
>JAZRLW010000181.1:0-16871 GCA_045647025.1 Eubacteriales bacterium | reverse complement strand
TACAAAAGAAGAACTTCTTGCTCTTAACAAGAAGCTTAACAAGATCAGAAAGCCCAAAGCTAAAAAATAACGCTTAATTATTCTCCTGAGATACCAAGAAATACCCCCGTTAGCCAATGTTCTGTTCGGCTTCGGGGGTATTTCTCATTTTATAATCGTTGATAGGAGATTAATTACATTTGCTTTAAACTCTTTTGTTTTTTCTTCGTTTAGAGATGTGTGTACTTCTATTTTTTCTGATGATGAATCTCTTGAAAGGTTCATGCTTTCAAGTAAGTTTTTTGTATGTCTTGCAGTTCCTTCTCCTCCGTCAAATATGGTAGCAGAGGGGAAGATTTTTTTTATTTCATTTTTAATGATAGGGTAGTGGGTACACCCTAAAACTATAGCCGCAGTATCTTCGGTATTAACTTTACTGAAAAGGTCAGTCAGATAGCTTTTTATCTCCCTATCGTTTATATGGCCGTCTTCTATGAGCTTTGCAAGTCCGGGGCAGGGTAAGAGTTCTGTCAGTGCAGTAGCGTTCCATTTATTGTAGAGGATATTGAATTTTTCCTGCTTCAGAGTCAACGGCGTTGCCATTATAAGTATTTTTTTACCCTCAAATGCTGTAACGGCGGGTTTTATTGCAGGCTCTATTCCTATAATTGGCAAGGCTGTGTATCTCTCCCGTGCTTCCTTTACAGCTGCGCCCGTAGCTGTATTACAAGCAACAACCACTGTCTTTGCACCTTTTTTAATGAGGGTATCAATGTTTTTTAGTGTTATTGTTCGTACTTCCTCTGTGCTTTTTTCACCGTAGGGAGCGTTTTTTAGATCTCCGAAATAGATATATGATTCATTGGGCATGAGCTTTAGTAACTCTGCTAAAACGGTTACTCCGCCGATTCCCGAATCCAATACGCAAATATGTCCGCTTTTATTCATTTGATCTGTTCCTTTTATATTGTATTACTGCATTTTCTCCAACTATTGCCACCATAGTAAAGGTGTTTAAAGTTCGGTATTCTGCCACCGATATCACTTGACAAACCCCTTGTGAAGATGTATAATGGAGCTGTACTATTTCGTGTAGTACAGGTATGATGTTTTAATGTTTTAAGAAAAGATAAAGATTCTTTTAATTCGGGGATTTCGGTCTTGACAAGCCGCCCTTTTGATGATATAATAAGTCTCCTTTAGGGAATTTAAAAGACTGACACAAGTAAAATTACAAGGTGAAAAATGAAAAGTATTTTTAATAAAAAGTCAAAGGATAAGAGTTCGCTACTCGGCGGGGGAATGCCGGATATGTTCAGCAACGCCCACCCCTTTGTGAAATCAATATGCCTTGGGCTGATACTCAATTTTATAATCGAAATACTATGTCGAAGGTCATTTGTGGATGGATTTGTACATCTGATAGAGAGTCCTCTCGTTTTTCTGTACAATACACTTATTATTATTCTTACTCTGTTTCCTGCATTGTTTGTTAAAAAACAGAACTTTTATTTTTATATAGTTTCCATTGTATGGCTTGGACTTGCCATTGCAAACTGTGTTCTTTTGGGTATGAGGACTACGCCTCTGTCCTTTATTGATTTTCAGATATTGCTTTCGGCTTTGAATATTATTGATATTTACGTAAAGCCCATTCACATGATTCTTATTGCCGCGGCTATTTTAGTCGCAGTATATTTGGCGGTGATAGTGTATCGCAAAACCGTTGCATCCCGTCCCAAATACGGTAAAGCAATTATGATTTTTACCGTTACGGGGATAGTGTTCGGTATATTTACTCTTTTTCTTTTCAGAACCAACCTGCTCTCAATGACCTTTCCTTCCATGGCTGCGGCCTACGACGATTACGGATTTGCATATTGCTTTTCCGTCAGCGTTATAGACAGGGGTATAGACGAGCCTGAGGATTATTCCGAAGAGGAAATAAGGGATATAATTTCAGACCTGCCTCAAACAAATGCGCATGAAGAAGAGGATTTACCCAATATAATATTTATTCAGATAGAGTCTTTTTTTGACCCTAACAGGTTTGATACCTACGAGTATACCGAGGACCCTATGCCATTCTGGACATATTTGAGAGATAATTATCCAGGAGGCTTGGTCACCGTGCCTTCCATAGGCGCGGGAACGGCCAATACGGAGTTTGAGATAATTTCGGGAATGAGCCTTGATTATTTCGGCGTAGGTGAGTATCCCTATAAGACGATACTTAAAGAAACTCCCTCAGAAAGTATAAATTACAACCTTAAGGAGTTAGGCTATTCTACTCACGCTATCCATAATCATACTCACGACTTTTACGATAGAAACTTTATATATACTCACCTTGGATTTGATTCTTTTACTCCGGTTGAGTATATGCCTAACGTAGAGCGCAACTTTATAGATTGGGCAAAGGACAGCATTATTCCAATAGAGGTAATGAAAGCTCTTCGTTCAACCGAGGGTCAGGATATGGTATATGCCATTACAGTGCAGGCTCACGGTAAATATCCCACCGATCTTACAGGGTACGAGTATGATGCCGATTATACCTACGTTGGTGAGGATGAAGATCCCCTCGACCATAATCAGTACGTCTATCTTTTATCGGAGATGAGAGCAAGCTCCGAGGCTTTGGAAGCATTGATTAACGAGCTTTCTGCATATGAAGAAAAGACAGTGCTTGTCATGTACGGCGATCATTTCCCCGCGATGGATTTTGAAGAGGATGCACTCAACGAGGGCACTTTGCTTGATACAGAATACGTTATCTGGAGCAATTACGGGCTTGAGGGCGAAGAGGAAAATCTTTCTGCATTTCAGCTTACCGCCCACGTTCTTGAGCTTATTGGCATAAATAACGGAAACGTTACCAAGCTTCATCAGACTGCATCTTCAAACAAGGACTATCTGCACGACCTTGAGCTTTTAGAATATGATATGCTTTACGGCGAAAGGTATGCATATCCCGAAAATAAACTTCCTTACACGCCTACCGATTTGATATATGGCGTTGAGCCCATTGAAGTAACGGAAGCCCTTATTGAAGATAACGCGTTGATTGTTTATGGTCGTAATTTTACTCAGTTCAGTAAGGTGAAAATAAACGGAAAACTTTATGATACGGTTGTTGAAAGTTCAGAGGTTATCAAGGTTATGAAGACCACTGCCCTTCAAGATCTTTCCGAACCGATGGTGATTTCTGTCGCACAGGTGGATTCTACGGGTAACGTGCTCGGTGAAACATCAGAGATAACCGTGGATTTTTATATTGATTGAATATGTTTTAAATAAAAAAAGGATGCTTGATAGCATCCCTTTTTTTATTATTTATTTGATATTCTCGTTACGGTAACGGTACCTTCTGATACCGTAAATCCCACGTCAAACCCTGCGAATTTCAAGCCGTATTCCTTACCTTCGGCATCATATCCCGGGCGGGGGTCGTTTGCCAAAAGTTCTCGTAGGGCAGAAAGCTTTTCATTTGGTATAAGTGCTTCCGTTCCTTCGGAAAATTTGACGTGAAGCTTGTGTTCCTTTGTGTAGGAAGTGTAGCCTTCCGTTGCTTCAGGCTGACAATCCGCAATTGGAATATATGGCTTTACGTCAAATATTGGCGTTCCGTCAAGAATGTCTATTCCGCTTACTATAAGGGCAGGGGAGTCAGGTGAGTCCCAGTCAACCCTTTTAAGTTTTACGCAAGAGAGGCCCAGATTATTAGGTCTGAAGGGTGAACGGGAAGCGAATACCCCCACTCTTTTGTTGCCACCCAATCTGGGCGGTCTGACTGTTGGGTGCCAGTCTGCTCCTACGGCCTTTGAGAACTGCCATATTATCCATAAGTGGGAGAAGCCTTCTATTTCGCGCAGTGCTTCTCTCACTCTGTATTCGGGTTCAAAAACTATACGTCCCTCAAGCCCTTCAACTAACCCGCTTTGGCGGGGAATGCCGAATTTTTCTTCAAAATCCGTTTTGATATGGGCTATGGGTTTGATGGTAAAAGTGTTGTTATCCATAATTTAATGTAGATGCAGTATTTTGTCAGTTTGCTTTTGTAATGCTTTTCCTCGACAGCAGCTCTCTGTCAGCCTGGAGGGAATAGAGTCCGTAATACTTACCCTTTTTCTCCAACAGCTCGGCATGGTTGCCCTGCTCAATTATTTTACCGTGAGAAAGAACGATTATGTTGTCGGCGTGCTGAATGGTAGAAAGTCTGTGTGCAACTATAAGCATCGTGCCGATATTCATCATCTTTTCAAGAGAATCCTGAATGAGGATTTCCGTTTCGGTGTCAATGTTCGCAGTAGCCTCGTCAAGTATCATAACAGAAGGCTTATGAACGATGGTTCTTGCAAAGGACAAAAGCTGTCTTTGACCTGCGGAGAAGTTGTTACCTCTGTCGCGAACCTCTTCGTCAAGGCCGTCCTTAAGCTTTGCTATGAATTTATCTGCGTTAACGTATTTGCAAGCGGACATAACCTCATCATCGTTGACCCCGTCAAGGTTAAGGAGGATATTACTTCTTACCGTACCCGAGAAGAGGAATACGTCCTGAAGCATCTGGCCGAAATGACGGCGGAGAGAGGATATTTTTATCTTGCGTATATCAATACCGTCAATAAGGATTTGACCTTTTTGGATATCGTAGTTTCGACAGATAAGGGAAAGTATGGTGGTTTTTCCCGAACCTGTGGAGCCTACAAATGCCACGGTATCGCCCGCATTGACTTTAAAGGAAACTCCCTTCAGTACCCATTCGTTTTCAACGTAGGAGAACCATACGTCCTTAAATTCAATATCACCCTTTACGTTTTCAAGCTCAATAGCATCGGGTTCGTCCACAACGATGGGCTTGATGTCAAGTATGGTAAATATCTTTTCTGCAGAGGCGAAAGCAGACTGAAGTCTGTTGAACTGCTCTGCAAGGTTCTGTATGGGGTTAAAGAACTTGGAAATATACATATAGAATGAAACTATTATGCTTCCATCTATTACCTGACCGAGGAATGTGGTATCCTGAATATATCCCTTACCGCTGAGATAGAGAAGGCAGAGTATAGTGGATATATAAAGCATATATACCAAAGGTCTGAATATACCGAATACGAATATCTGCTTACGCTTTGCTTCTCCGAGAGCCTTATTCTTTGCATCAAATTCAGCCTTTTTGCGCTCTTCTCTGTTAAATATCTGGATTATCTTCATTCCAGAAAGGTTTTCGGAGAGGAAGGTGTTGATATCGGTTGTTCCGTCCTTTACCTTTCGGTATGCTTTTCTGGAAAACTTTCTGAAGATTATGGAGAAGAGTACTACGAAGGGAACAAAGCAAAGTACCATCATGGTCAATGCGTAGTTAAGTATAAACATAGCTGTAAGAACACCAACCAATATGAAGATGTTCTTGACCAGGTTTACAAGTATGTTGGTAAACATTATGGAAATGGATTCAGTATCGTTTGTGACTCTTGTTACAAGCTTACCCACAGGAATGGTATGCAGCTGTGCGTGGGAAAGGCTTTCGATATGACTGAATACGTCCATGCGGAGATTTGTTATTATCTTCTGGCCTGTTCTCTGAAGGAGGTTTGCCTGAACATAACCCGAAATCAGAGATACGATCAAAATGATGATGTAGAATCCCAGAGTTTTATAAAGAGCAGAAAGCTCAAAATCCTGTGTCATCATTTCTTCAAGCGTACCGATAAGGTAGGGGAGAAGAATGTCGTAGGATACTGCCATGAGAAGAATAATCAATACGAAAAGAAAGCTTTTCCAATAGGGCTTTGCGTAGATTAAAAGACGCTTGATTATTTCAGAGTCTTTCATGTTTCTGTCAAAACCAATGGCTTCTTTTTTATCTTTTATGGTTGCATATGCAATGATAAAGATTATTGAAAATATGCCTATCAGTGAGCCTATGACAAGCAGGGGGTAGTACTCATACATTTGCGCCTTCCTCCTTTGCCTTTTCATCAAGCTTTTGCAACTCTACCATGGTTCTGTATTCGGGGCAGGTTTGGTAGAGAGTTTCGTGGTTGCCTATAGCAATTACCTTGCCGTCTTCAAGGAAAATAAGCTTGTCCATTCTTTCTACCGTACTTATTCTATGTGCGATAAGTATGGTGGTCTTTCCCTGTCTGAGCTTTGCCAGGTTATCAAGTATTACCTTTTCGGTCTTTACGTCAACGGCAGATACTGAATCATCAAGTATGAGTATGGGGGAATTCTTCATCAGCGCTCTTGCTATGGATATGCGCTGTTTCTGACCACCCGATACGGTAACGCCTCTTTCGCCGAGAACGGTTTTATAACCATCGCTAAAGCTTGTAATATTGTCGTGAATATCAGCAAGCTCTGCTGCGGTTTTAACCGATTCGAAATCGTCGTTGTCGCTGGCAAAAGCGATATTGTTTTCAATGGTTTCGCTGAAAAGGAAATTGTCCTGGGGAACGTATGCCGCGTATTCTCTGACGGTATGTATGGGGATCTCGTTTACGTCGTTGCCGTCAAGGAATATCTTTTGATCGGGTACGTTGTAGGTTCTGAGTATAAGGTCAACGACCGTGGTTTTTCCCGAGCCGGTTTTACCTATAATACCTACGTTTTCTCCCGCATTAATGGTAAATGAAACATCCTTAAGAACGTCATAGTCACCGCCGGGATATTTGAAGGTAAGGTTACGGAACTCAATATCGCCCTTGAGGGGAGACACTTCTCTTACGTTCTCTGTATCGTGAACCTCCTGGGGAGTGTCGAGAAGCTCGGATATACGGTTAAGAGAGGCCTTTCCTCTGGAACGCATCTCTATAAGCTCGGATATTGCCATTACGGGCCAGATTATAGCTTGGAAATAACCTATAAACTCAATAAGCTGTTCGGCGCGGAATACACCCTTGTATACCAGATATCCGCCGTAGCCGAGAATGATACACATTACTGACTCAATAAAAAGACCGATAAGTGCGGAAAGAAGAGTGGAACGCTTTGTGTATTCCACGTTGGCCTTTTCGTTGTTTTTGTTCAATTTCTTGAACATTATTATTTCTTTTGCTTCCTTTACAAAAGCCTTGATTACAGATATGCCTGAAAAGCTTTCTTGGGAATAATCGGAAAGAGAGGAGAAGGCTTCCTGACGGGTTGCCCACTTTTTCTCAAGAGATTTGCCCACGATTATACTTGCAATAAGAAGTATTCCCATGGGAATCATGGAGAGAATGGTGAGAAGACCGTTCATTCTCGCCATTTTATACATGGAGAGGGCGCCGAGGAATATTGCATCGCAAAAAGTCAGCATGCCCATACCAAAGCATTCCTGCACCGTTTCAAGGTCGTTTGTAAACAAAGACATGAGGTTGCCGACCTTGTTTGTCTGATAATAGGGCTGTGAAAGGTCTTTGCAATGGTTAAACATTCTTCCGCGAAGATCTGTTTCAACTTTTATTGCCGAACCAAAGAAACATATTCTCCAAAGAAAACGGCCAAAGACCAAAGAAATTATGATAATTATAAGGGGACCGCATATTTGATCGAGCAAAAAGTTCAGATCGAATTTTACCGCCACGTCTCCCATTGTGACGTAGCCGTCGTTTACGCCGTCAAGTACCATTCTGTAAAGCTCGGGTACTTTTAACTGCAGAACGTCAACTAATATAAGTGAAAGAACGCCAAAAAGCAAGGGGATTGCGTGGCGCAAATAATATCGGTTCATATGTTTACCGAATATCATAATCTTTCTTCCTCCTAAATATGTATAGTGCCTAATATAGGGTAGGTGGTTATACCTCTATTTTTTTACCAAGACTTCGTCCGCTACAAAGAACAACGCTCCTCCGATAATATAGCAAACTATGTCCTTTATATCAAAGGTGGAGCCAAGAATAATTCCTATCGCTGTTCCTTCTACTCTCAATAGCTCATCCAAGCGTAAAAGCTGCAATATCTCTGCAATAACGCCTAAAAGCACGGTATATAATCCTAAAAACCGAGGCTTTTGGGGAGCTACTATCCTGAAAAGACTACAAATCAGGGGAATAACGAGAATATCTCCAACGTACGGGCGTATGAATCTGTCCTTTATGAAAAGAGCTATGCAAAGCTCAACTCCAAAAAACAGTACGAATAATATTGCGTAGGTAAGTCGTTTCTTCGTTTTAACTTTCATCTTATTATTCTTCAGGTGTAAGAAGAAGCTTCATTGCTTTGCCTGCTTCCAGATCTTCAAATGCTTCCTTCCACTGACTGAGGGTGCGGACGCCGATCATGGGCTCAACCTGTACTTTTCCGCTTGCCATAAGGGAAAGAGCTATATTCCAACCGTTATAGCTGGAGCTCATGTTGAACTGTACGTCAAGTACCTTCATCATAGCCTCGTTCCAGGGAACGTCTACGATTTCTCTTGAGGTCATGCCTATTGCACAAAGAAGACCGCGCTTTCTCAACGCCTTTATGGATGTTGTTATGGCGCTTGCCGCACCGGATGCTTCAACCACAAGGTCTGCACCTATAACGGTTTCTTCCTTGATTATTGCAAGGACATCTTCTGTCTGTACGTTTATGAATCTGTCGTAACAGTTAAGCTTATCTGCAATCTTAAGACGGTAATCCATATCACCGTTTGTTCCGCAGAGAATTATTTTTCCTGCGCCGGCAATCTTAGCCATCTGAGCAGCCAGGAGAGCAATGGGGCCTACGCCCATGATTACCACGTTATCACCGGGATTGACTCTTGCTCTCTCAAGAAGCTGATGAGCAACGATAGCGGCGGGCTCTGCCATAGCCGCTTCCTTGAGGGATAGTCCTTCGGGTACCTTATGAAGGAGCTTTTCGGGCATAACGAGATAGGTTGTAAATGCGCCGTCAATACCCCAGCCGATGGAGCGCTTGTCCATACAGTTCTGAATATGTCCGTTACGGCAAAGATAGCACTTTCCGCATGCCTTGTTGTGAGGCTCGCCAACTACGGCATCACCCTTTTTAAAGCCGGTTACTTTTGCTCCTACCTCTACTATTTCACCGGAGAATTCATGGCCTATAATAACGGGAGGGTAATATGTAAACTGGTCGTGGTATATGTGTATATCTGTACCGCAAATACCGCTGTAGGCGACCTTAATGAGGACTTCGTCATCACCGAAAGAGGGGATGGGCATATCCTGAAGTATCATATTTTCCTGGCCTTTTGCCGTTTTTACCAAAGCTAACATAGTCAGTTCTCCTTGTTTTTTACAGATAATAAAATAAGAGACACCCTCGGGCGTCTCTTGGATTGGCTGGTGCGGGTAACAGGACTTGAACCTGCACGAAGGGAACCTCACTAGAACCTGAATCTAGCGCGTCTGCCAATTCCGCCATACCCGCGTATTTTTGACTGTGTTGTCATACTCATATATTATATCATATAATTCTTATTTTTTCAATAGTTTATAATGTTATATTTGTTTGTACAAAATGGTAAAAGAATGTGAAACGGACATTTTGTAACCGAAACCTCAATATTACAAGGGGAATTTATTGTTGACAAAAGGGGAGTTGGGTGGTATAATTGACAGGTGGCCGATGACGGCCGTTAATTTGTTTGTTTTCGGAGGGATACTGATGGACCAGCTCCTTATTATAGGTATTGGCGATACAGGTACGGCAACCGTTGCGTCTACGGCAGAGATTCTTCTGTCAAATAAGGTTCGTGTAAACAGCGGTAGGATTTGCTGTATAAGTGTTATTACCAAGGATTATTCCGATTATATGGCTCTTCAGGGTGTCATTTCCGCTAAGATTGAAGATATTGCTTCAGCGCTTGATACATTGAATGATAATGAGGACGGCTGCCTGACGGTTGTGCTTACCGCCGCGTTGGACAACATAGCCGTTGAAGATTGTGTAAATACAGTAGATGCTGTAAAGTTTTACTTCAGCGGTAAAAACCTTGACGTTAAAATAAAAGGCGTATTTATTCTTGACGATAAGAATATGCGTTCAGAGGATAAAAAGACAGTTATAACCGCTTTGGCAGGTAATTGCGGTTGCCACATTTTCGATAATATTTATTTTGTTAAAAACGAATCTGCGGCCGGTCCCGTATATCTCGATATGAATTCTTGTGTTGCTGACGTTGCGAGAATGATACATCTTGCTTTTGCAAGTAGTCTTAGTTCTGAATTTGCTGCAAGAGAGAAGCAGGCTATGACTGTTGACAGTGGCAAGACTGCTTGTGGAATATTCGGGTATTCTAAAGCGTCCTATCTTTACGAAAACGTGGCTCAGTACTGCGGCTTACGCGGATGTATGGACGTTATTAATGAGTTCTGGATAGCAATAGATAGGGAAGTTTCTCAAAAGCACAACGGTAGATATCTCTCTGCAAAAGAGTTCAGAAAAGAATATATATCTTCTTTTGAAAAGAGATCCTCGAGTAAGGACGTTCCCAATAATTTCTTCCCCAATCTTTCCGAATGCGTTTATAACGAGTGTGTAACTCTCAATGATGATAATTCCGAAAATTGCATTTATTCCCATAAGGTTGATGACTTTGTGTGCATAACAGAAAGATTTATAGAAGTCTATTCAAAGGACGTCGCATTCGAGAATTATTCTGCTTTTGCAAAAAATGATTCTGACGCCTTTATAACCGAAATAAACTCGGCGGCGGTTGATGTTGCTTTAAAACTTATGGTGAATGCCATCCCGCTCCGCAAAGAAAACATAAACTGTAAAAA
Source organism: Eubacteriales bacterium (assembly GCA_045647025.1). Taxonomy (GTDB): domain Bacteria; phylum Bacillota; class Clostridia; order Oscillospirales; family UBA644; genus JAZQLP01. The sequence goes on along the minus strand of JAZRLW010000181.1, from coordinate 6,174 downwards.
CGATGCCTCTGTTTTTGGCCTTATTTCCAATGAAAAGGGTGATATTGCCGAGGAGCGTGTTTACAGTCATCCCGTAGCTGCTAGATATTTGCTTTATAAACTGTCTGATCGTTTAACTAATATTTATTATGAACTTGACATTAATACTGCTGTTGAAAATCTAAAAGCTTCATTTGCATCTCAGGAGAATAAGGAGACTGTTGCTTTCGAATATCTGAATGCGGCAGTAAAGCTTGCCTTTATAAAACAGTTTACCGATAAGCTTGAAAGCTTTATTCGTCAGTTTGACGATTTCTTTGGCGGTATTCCTTCTGTGTGGGATCATTTTAATTCACAGCTTGCTGAGAACATTGCTTTTACCGGTTCTGAAAGTCCTGCAAGTATTTCTGTCGGCGTTGACCCTTTAACTAAGGAAGAACTGTATAGGGCAAGAAGCTTCCCCATGAACGGTCTGCCTCCTGTAGGTCCCAATATTATTAATATGATATCAAATCTCTTCTTCTGCGGAGAGGATTCATTTGATAACGTAACTGCTCTGCTTCCCAAGCGTGATCCTGTATATTCTTTTGAATATAATCTCGGAGCTTCTTATAGGAAATATTATATGCGAAACAAAGACGTATCGGTAAACACTGATATTTATCATGCTTGCGGCTTTGCTTCGAAGGGATATTCGGAAATGACTGAATCTGACCGTGAAAAGGCTTGTAATATGGGCTTTGCATCTATGGTTGATTCTTTGGTTTCTGCCGCTACCCCGACGAGTTGCGAAAATGAGCCTTCCCTTCTTTGGACTATAAACCCTACGCTTTCCGAAAATTGTCCCAATCTTGGGGATTTTCTCGGGGTTGATGTTAATAAATATCAGTCCAGAACTTTTGATAAGTCTATACTTGAGTGCTTCGTTACGGTGTATGATATAGACCCCGAAAAACTTTAAAAAACAGTAAAAGCCAAGCTGTTGTTTGCAGCTTGGCTTTTTTTTGGGGATTTGATTGGATTATTGCTCAGATATTACCTTATTTTGCGGATTTCTTTTCCCTTATCATTAAATAGAGTGTGATTCCGTTTGATATAACCGTTGCGGCATCAAATATTGCTCCGATATATGATTTCAAAACAAAGTGATAAACCATCCAGGGAAGGAAGGACAATGTTACGAGGAGCTTGAATTTTATGGGGTCTTTTACGTCCATTAGAATTATATATACTGTACAGACCGCCGCAGGTATTATACCTAAGAGCCCCTGCTCGTTCAGCAAGATCGTCATCAGGATAGATGCTGCTATTAGAAATATCTTCCAGAATACACTCAGCTTTTCTTTATAGCAAAGATAGTTCCGATAGCATGAGAGAACGTTGCTCACTGCACCTGTCACTCCGCCTAATATTAACATGCTTACAGCTTGCATGAGTAGTTGTATTGTCTGTACTATGAGAATTCTTGACTTTTTCTTTATTGAGCCTGAACCCACTTGGATCAAGGCGGCAACAAAGTCTATAATGTTTGCTACAACAACAGTCATTACAAATCACCTATATTTACTGTGTATTGTTTGGGTTATAAATCTTACTGGTTATATTTTTATATAGTCGTCAATTCTTGCAAGCTTTTCTTTAAGACACTCCGGAGATTCAACGGTTATCATGGACGAGTTTTTATAAAGGAATTTTACCAATTCCTTGGAAATAAGGGATTTCATTTTTACTCGGAATCTGTAATCGTCTATCCTTGTGGTCTTTGCATCCCCTTCGAGCCTGTCACCTATAAAGCCTTCTATAAAGCTGATTATAAGGCTTTCGTCAACGGTTACGTCTATGTCGTATTTTTTGTCGGGCTTAACATTTATGTAAGTGTTTGCGTACTCCTGTAGGTCAAAGCCGTCACCCTCCGTACATACTTCCAATGGAGTTGCCTGAATATCCGTTATTTCTACGCTGTCCAGCATCGTTATTTTTATATGGTCTATCTTCTTTTTGTTCCCAAGAGAACCGTATATTGCGTAGGGAACGTTCTCTGCCAGGCAAACGGCATATACCGAGATTCTCATACTGTTTCCGTTTACAGAAATGCTAACCTTTTTCTTGTCTGCAGCCGCTTTCAGTAAGAGAGATATTGTATCTGTGTAGTCGTTTCCATACTCTGGAATGAGTTTGAGAAGCTCTATGGCCGTAGCCGTTCTTTTCTCTTTTGTGGTTTCTTCGTTTACAGCCATTATTAGTGCCTTTGATTTTTCCTTTGAAACGAATGGGGAGGTGGCAATTATAAGAGATATATCTGATATGCTTTTCGTTGTAAAAAGGTTGCTTACCAGGTGATAAGTTACGGTGTTGCCGTGCCTTTTTTCAATATTGTAACCAGCAGTTCTCAGTATTTCAATATCGTTGTATATGGCTTTTCTTTCAGCTGTAATATTACGGAGGTAGAGCTCGTCAAAAATTTCGGTCATGGTAAGGCCGTGAATCTCGTCGGTGTTTTTTTTCAAAATATCCAACAGGTATACTACTCTTTGTTTATTTGTTCCTTTTGCTTCGGTCATACAGATCCTCCGTAAATATGTAATACAGATTCAATATCATAAAAAAATAAATCGTGTGACACAAATTCTTGCCAAATATATGATATAATGTGTATGTAAAGAAATTGATTACCCAAAGTAATTTAACCACAGAAAGGTAGGGTTAATATGGCCTCTCTCGAACTTCACAAGATCGATTTTCAGAAATTTATGGAAGCGATTGACCTCTGTAAGGGCAACGTTTACCTTGTTACCGATGACGGCGACAGACTTAATCTTAAGAGTAAGCTTTGTCAGTTTATCGGCCTCGCTAGATTAGTTGAGGGCGGTATGATAGATAAAGCGAAGATCGTTTGCGACAATATCGAAGATGATAGTCTTCTCTTTAGATTCAATCTCTACGGCGACAACATTCTCGCAGAAGAAGAAAAGAAGTCCTAAACTGAAATAGATTTTTTCGGGAGCTTTTTAGCTCCCGATATTTTTTTAGTAATTTTCTTTTATCCAGTCAATAACAGCTTTTGCAAGATTTTCGTTTATACCCTTTATCTTACACAGCTCCTCAACAGATGCTGCTCCAATTTTTTCAATAGACTTGAATTTAAGGAACAGCTCTCTCGCACGCTTTTTGCCAATGCCTGGAATTTTCGTCAGTGACGACTGTCTGGTAAGGGCATCACGGAGGTTCTTATGGTATGATATTGCATATCTGTGCACTTCATCCTGAAGGCGGGTACAAAACGCGAAGGCCTCTCTGTGCTTTACCAGCGGCATTTCTTTTCCTGATGAAAAGACCAGAGATTTCGTTCTGTGTTTACTGTCTTTTTTCAGACCTACTACGGGAACGTGGTTTCCCGATAAGCGCAGTGCATCTTCAACTGCGTGTATCTGTCCCAAAGCACCGTCACAAATAATAAGGTCGGGCAGGGGAGAGAATTTTTCGTCTCCGTCGTTATATCTCTGCAGACGTCTGAAAACCGCTTCTTTCATATAGGCGGTATCGTCTTGCCCCAAGGTCTTTTCAATCTTGAATTTCTTATATTCTGCAGGCTTGAACGCTCCGTCAATCAGAGTTATCATTCCGCAAACAACCAGCTCGCCCGCTATGGAGGATATGTCGTAAGCCTCTATTCGGTCGGCCTTTTTTATGCCTGAAAAATCTCTGAACGCGGCAAGGGCTCTTTGGCTTGAACGGGTCTTACCTTCAAGCTGCAGTCGTCTTTCGGCAGCATTCTTTTTGCATAATTCGAGGATGTCGAAGTCCTGCTTTAAAGAGGGGAATGTAATGGCTCCGTTAAGCCATTTGTTAAGGGCTTCAAGCCATTGATACTGGTTTTCTTCTATATAAATTTTACAGTCAGGATGGAGATTTTCGGAGTAGAATCTCTCTATATATTCGCCTAAAAGATCCTCAGAAAAGCCTTCGTCAAAATGATCGCATCTTTCACCGATAACAAAGCCTTTGCGGATTCTCAGCATAAATATTGAGCAGGATTTGTTTTCGCCGTCAAGACCCGATGCGTAGGAGATATAATCAGCATTTCTGTTATGGGCTATGGTGGGGCGTCTCATATCCTTCAGGGTGTTGAGGGCGAATATTCTATCTCTGATTTCTGCGGCGTATTCAAAGTCCAGATCTTCTGCCGCCTTTTCCATTTTTTCAGTCAGCGCATCATAGATTTCGTCTATGTTTCCCGAAAGCAGAGAATATATTTCTTCAAAGGTTTCTTTTCGTGCCTCTTCGGTAAAATCATTCCTGCAAAAGCCTTTGCAAGCATGTATCTGATACTCAAGACAACCCTTTCCGTTTCTGCTTAAAGCAGAAATATTTTTTTTGCCCGAAGCGCAGGAAGGGAGCTGGAATACCTTATTTATCAGTCTGATTATTGCCGCGGCTGTCTGCCCGGACGTAAATGGCCCGAAACAGCGACCCCTTGGAGTTCTGTTTTTCTCAATTTTAAGCAGAGGCAAGCCTTCTTTTTCAGTTACGCATATAAAAGGATAACCCCCGCCGTTTTTAAGCTTAATGTTATATACGGGGGAGTGTTTTTGAATAAGACTGCATTCAGTCAAAAGAGCATCCAGCTCCGATTCTGCAATAACGACCTCAAAATCTTCAACTTCAGACACCATCTTCGCTGTTTTGGGATGTTTTTGCGTTCCTCTGAAATAACTGGTTACTCTGTTTTTAAGTTTTTTAGCTTTTCCTACGTATATAATCTTGCCCTCGGCGTTTTTCATAAGATAAACGCCGGGGGTAAGAGGTAGGGTATTTGCTTTTGCTAATAATTTGGAAACGTCAGCCATTTTATTTTACGGTGGTAAAACCTTCTTCGACTGCAGTGGAAAGCTCTTCTATACAGATCTTTTCGTCTGCACCGTCGGCTATAAGTTCTATTTCGGTACCGTGTGCTACTCCTAAAGAAAGGACTCCCAGTAAGCTCTTGGCATTAACTCTTTTGCCGTCGCGCTCAATCCACACAGAGGACTTGTAATTGTTAGCGCTCTTGATGAACTGGCTGGCAGCTCTTGCATGGAGGCCCACTTCGTCTTTTACAACTATAGTTTTACTTGTCATTTCTGTTTTTCCTTTTCTTTAATTTATGATGGTTAATTATCTTACTCTTTCGCCATTGGGGGTTTCGGGGTCGAGGAATACGACTCTTACGTCCTCTTCGCCGGAGGCAAGGATCATACCGTTGCTTTCAACGCCGCGGAGCTTTGCGGGGGTGAGGTTAGCTACTACGATAACCTTTTTGCCGATAAGCTTTTCGGGGGAGTAGAATTTTGCAATACCGGAAACTACCTGTCTCTTTTCATAGCCGAGATCAAGCATGAGGCAAAGGAGTTTGTCAGACTTGGGAACGGGTTTGCACTCAATTACCTGTGCGGTACGAAGCTCAACGTTCATAAAGTCGTCTATGCCTATCTTTGCAAGGCCTACGGGAGCTTCTACGGTCATCTTTCCTGCATTTGCCTTTTCTTCTGCGGCCTTCTTCATTTCTTCGGGGAAGGTCTTTTCGTCTATACGGGCAAAGAGAGGAGCAAGCTCTCCAAGTGTAGCGCCGGAAGCGAGTTTGCCAAAGGAAGTAAGGGATTCGAGCTCGCAGCTATCACAACCCAGAGCCTTGAGAATCTTGTCTGCGGTTTCGGGCATAAAGGGAGCAAGGAGAATTGCGCCGAATCGAATAGCTTCAAGGAGATTATAAAGAACGGTTCCAAGTCTGTCCTTTGTTTCTTCGCTCTTTGCAAGAACCCAAGGTGCAGTTTCGTCAATGTACTTGTTTGCTCTTCTGAAAATAGAGAAGATCTCATTACCTGCGTCGGCAATATGGAAGGTGTCAAGGAAGTCCTGAGCCTTCTTTGTTGCGGTAAGGCATGTTTCCTTGAGAGAGAGGTCAACCTCTTCTTCTGCAGAAGGAGCGGGAATGATTCCGCCAAAATATTTCTTTGTCATGGCAAGGGTTCTGGAAACCAGATTGCCAAGATTGTTTGCAAGGTCTGCGTTGTAGCATTCAGCAACCATTTCATAGGTTATGGAGCCGTCTGCTGCATAGGGTACCTGGGTAAGAACGTAATATCTTACGCCGTCAACGCTGATAGCCTCTGCGAGGTCGTCCGCGTATATGACGTTACCCTTGGATTTGCTCATCTT
>JAZRLW010000180.1:0-2610 GCA_045647025.1 Eubacteriales bacterium | reverse complement strand
TCCGGTTACGTTCCCGTAATCAAGTCCGTTGGTGCAAACGAGATCTACAAGACCGAGTTCCTTGACAAGGCTAACGGCGGCGACTTCATCTCCGCTCTCAGCGCAAAGGTTTGTCTTGTGCAGGAAGAAGCTTACTACACCTCTCCCGCATTCAACGGCTCCTCTACTGCCCGTGATCAGGTAGGTCTTCTTATGCAGAAGGCACTCTCCGCTGATGCAGGTAGCGACGTTAAGGCTATGATAAAGGCTGCATTCGAAGACGCAGTTGCAGAATGTAAGTATCAGGCCGGCTAATAAATTAAAGCTATGAGTTCATACAAAAGAGGCTTTGGCTTCACAGCCATACTTCTCCTGATATGTATAGCAGTCAGCTGCTTTGCAGGCTGCGAGCCCAAGGAAAAGGTTCCCCAGGGTCCGATAGACTATGCTGCGGCTATAAAGCTGGACATGTCCTCTACGTCCCTTAAGCAAGAGGTTACCGTAAAGGCGTACATTGACGGAGATACGACTCACTTCCACGTTCCGAACTCTGTTGTGGATAATGGGGTGCTCAAGGCCAGATATCTGGCAATAAACACCCCCGAATCCACGGGTAAAATAGAAGAATGGGGCAAGGCCGCCTCAAGCTTTACAAGAGAAAAGCTTGAAGCAGCAACCTCTATAATTATTGAATCCGATAATGAAAAGTGGAACGTTGACTCCACCGGAGGAAGATACCTGGTTTGGATATGGTATAAAACCGAAGGCTCGGAGGAATACAGGAACCTCAACCTTGAGATATTGCAGAACGGTCTTGCTATTGCATCCAATTCCGCAAACAATCGCTACGGCGAAACCTGTATGGCGGCAATAAATCAGGCAAAAACAGAAAAGCTCAATATCTATTCAGGACAAAAAGACCCTAACTTCCCTTACGGAGAAGCTTCTGAGCTTACCTTAAAGGAATTAAGATGTAACGTTGCCGATTACAGCGGCGCAAAGGTTGCTTTTGAAGGTATTATTACAAAAAATAACAACAATAGCGTCTACGTAGAAGAATACGACTCGGAAACCGATATGTATTACGGAATGACGGTATATTACGGCTATGCCCTTAACGGCACAGGTCTTCAAATACTTTCCGTAGGCAACAGAGTTCGTATAGTCGGCACCGTACAGTATTATGAAACTGGCGGTTCTTATCAGGTATCGGGTCTTGAATACTCTCCAATGCGTCCTACTGATCCGAATAATATTCAGAAGTTGGGCGAGGGCTATTCTCCCGCTTACCGTCTTACCGATGCAGAAACCTTGTATAACAGTCAGGTTGAAGTCACCCTCGGTGACGAAACCCGTAGCTTTGACTACGCAGAGCTTGCTCTCAACACATCGGTTGAAATGCTCGACCTTACGGTCGTAAGCGTATACACCACCGATAACGAAGAAAGCTCTTCAAACGGAGCAATGACCATTACATGCAAGGACGCAAGCGGCCAGACCGTATCCATAAGAACCATAGTTCTCAGAGATCAGGACGGCAACATAATCACTGCCGACTACTTTAAGGACACAACGATAGACGTCAAGGGGCTTATAGATATCTTTGACGGCACCTATCAAATAAAAGTTTTTTCAATCAATGATGTCTCTATAAAATAACATATATTATAAGGAGAAATTATGAAAAAGATTATCGCAATTCTTCTTTCTGTAGTTCTCTGCGTAGCTCTCTTTGCAGGCTGCCAGACCACAGATGAAGGCCTCACCTCTGCAGGTGAATACCTCTACAATCTTTACAAGAACGATTCCGAAACCACTGCTGCTGACTTTGACGTAGCAGGTCAGGTTATGGTTGACGGTACTATCTATACCGTTGATTGGACCGTAGACGTAGCTGAAGGCGTTACCATTAAGGAAAGCGCTACCGCAGGCTTCTACACCATCGACGTTAACGAAAAGACCGAAACCGAAATCGCTTACACTCTTACCGCTACCGTTAAGAACGAAGCCGGTCAGACTGTAGAAAAGACCTTTACCCGCAAGATTCCCGCTTACAAGGTATTCTCCTATGCAGAATACGCTGCAGCAGCAGACGACGAAACTGTTGTTGTTAAGGGTATCGTAGTTGGTATCGTTTCCAAGTCCGCAGGTTCCAGCTCTAACAGCCTTTACCTCCAGGATGAAAACAACGAAGGCGGCTACTACATTTATAACCTTACAGAAGAACCCGCCGATCTCGGCATCGAGCTTGGCATGACCGTTGAAGCAACCGGTCTTAAGGATACTTACAACGGCACCTACGAAATCATCAGCGCTACCGTTGAAGTTGTTGACTCCAACGTTAAAGAAGTTGCTCCCGTTGATTACACCGAAACCTTTGCTAACGCAGAAGCAATAACCGATGCTGCTCTTATTGAAAGACAGTCTATGCTCGTTACTATTAAGGGCGTTGAAATCACCGGTCAGGATGTTGCCAACGGTTACTACAAGTTCAAGCTCAACGGCAAAGAAACCTACGTTAGAATTTCTTCTTCCAACAACTGTATAAACAAAGAAGAACAGGCTGCCTTCATCGCAGGTCACACCGAACACTTCGGTTGGACTGCAGACGTTACAGGTCTTGTAGCTCTC
>JAZRLW010000179.1:0-4146 GCA_045647025.1 Eubacteriales bacterium | reverse complement strand
GACCCATAACAACGTTTGTCGCAACAGATACTGTAAGACCAACGGTTAGCATGATTTTTGTGGGGATGAGGTCGCCAAGTCTGCCCGAAATAAGCTGACCTATGGCGTAGCTTATGAGAAATGCGGACGCTATGGTTCCCGTTTTATCGGTTGTCAAGTTCATTGCCTCGCAAAGGGCGGGGTTGGCAACCGAGAAATTCAGTCGCATCATATACGCGCATATGTAGGCGATAAAGCAGAAAAATAACACTTTACTCTGATATGGAGTATACTTTTGTTGCTTTTTTTGTATTGGCGACGTGGTTTCTTTTTCTTTTAAGCCGATGGCTGACATTGTGAAAAACCCTTCTTTCTCAATATAAGAAAAATGTTTTTTTGTTCAGACAAACGAAATACCCACCCAACCGTGTCTTTTAGCAAAGGCTAAAGCCCCCACATATGCGGCAATTTCAAAACCTCGGTTCACCAAGGCAGGGTAAATCCTCTCAACAGCTTTGTGCTTCCAACGTCCCTTGACAACGTATACGTTGCCACAGGGGAGGCCTGCAAACCCACTGCCGAAGCCGGAATCCCTTTTTTGAAATGTAGGTTTTTATACACCGCAAAATCACGAATTGCGCAGGTTAATTCTTCGTTATTATTTGTTAAACGGTTTGTTCTTCGGTTTCTTCGCCCGAGAGCTCGTATTCGTCAAGCTGTTGGTCAAATACTTCCATAACTGCGTTGAATTCCTCTTCGCTTTCGATGGTAACGAGAAGCTCAGGGTCATCCTTGTCTTTCTTAAGAATAAGGAACTCACATTCCTCGTTCTCCAACTGCTCTGCATCTGCAAGGGCAAGGTAGAAACTGCCGTTATATTCAACGCCATCGATAATGGCAAACTCGGTCGCGTTGCCCTCTTCGTCGTAAAGGGTAACGGTATCGTTGCCGTCTGTTATATTATTAAGCTGGTCGTTCATAGTGACCTCCAAGAAAATCAGTTTAGTTACACTTATATTTTACATCAAAAACCCTTCCTTGTCAACACCTTTGACGAAATTTCCTAAAATTTATTATCCTCACGGTTTTAAACTTCGGAAATTTTGCAACTTTCTTGGGTTTTCCTTGACAAATAGCCCCGAAAAATGTATAATTACCGTGTATAACCTTATGCAAGGAAGATGAGGAACGCATATGCGCAAGCTTTTTATCGTAAATCCTTCGGCTTTGAGAGATAAGACCGAGGACACCGTATCCAAAATAAAATCTTCATTTGGCGAGGACGCCGTTGTAATGCTCACCCAAAAGGGTGGCGACGCCGAGACCTTTGCCCGTACCGAGGATGCCGATGAGGTATATGCCGTCGGTGGCGACGGAACGGTCTGCGAAACGGCAGGCGGTCTTGCCATGCGCATTCTTGAAAGTGGCTATGGCCCCGAGGAGCTTCCCACCTTTGCGGTTATTCCCGCGGGCAGCGGCAACGATTTTGCCCGTTCCGAGTACGGAACCGAGCTTACCACCGCCACGGCCATAAACGACCTTTCTTCCGGAAAGTACGGAAAACAGCCCTTTGACGTGGGCAAGGTTCTGGTGGGCGAGGAAAAGCAGCCCAAGTTTTTCGTTAATATCGCCTCGGTGGGCTTTGATGCCGAGATAGTAAAAAATGCCGAGCGATACAAAAAGAATCCTCTTACCAGAAGATTCAGTTATATTTTGTCCATTCTCTATACTATATTTAAGTTTAAGGGAGTTGACGTGGAGATAGAGTGTAACGGCAAGGTTACCTCCCACAAGATGCTCCTTATGGCTATTGCCAACGGCCGTTATTACGGCGGAGGCATAAAGATAGCTCCCAAAGCGGATATGAACGACGGCTTGTTCGACGTTATTTCCGCGCCCATGCTCAGTCCCTTCAAGACCCTGACCCTTCTGCCCACCCTTCTTAACGGCAGTCACCTTAAGGATAAGATGGTCACTTTTGTCAGAGCCGAGAGAGTCAGCGTAAAGAGCAACGAGGGGAATATCCTTCTTAACCTTGACGGCGAGCTTTTCCCCACCGATTTAGCCGACTTTGAGGTTCTTCCTTCTGCTATGAACCTCTATGCAAAAGAGGACTGCTGAAAGAATAGCTGTAAAGTATAAGACATTTACACCGATGCTTTTATCCCCGGTGTCGGGGTTTGGAACAAAGGAAAGAGCCACCGTATCTTGAGTGGTATTTTCCGCACCGATAACTGCCGTAACCAGGGGTGAATATTCGCCGTTTTTGTGATAATATACAATAATTTCGGGAACATGATATATATGCTCCGCGGTCTGAATTCCCATGTTAAAAGGTTCACTGCTCTTAAAATAGAAGCTTTGACCTGAGCGAAGATAGGGTGCTTCATCGCCCGACAAGGTATAAACCTTAACATTAGTGGGCAAGTCGGTGATTCTTATAATTCCACCCATTACGCTTTCTATTTTCATAATATCCGAAGCGTACTCCCCGTAGGAGTCCTGCTTTATGGCGTATGAGCCGCCTATCACCCTTAAAGAGGAGGGGACGGGCGTTTTATCATAGCCCGCCTTGAGTACTGCGGCCAGATATTTCTTCTCCTTTGCCGTAAGCCCCTTTGTTACAGAGGTGTGTGACCTCTTTCCAATGAGTATATCCAGAGCGTATTGGGTAAGAGTGTAGGCTCTTTGCTCATTTATGCCGTACTTTTTCATATATCCCAAAAGGTCAAGAGCCGAGCCTGCCCGCAAAAGGGCGGACACCTCTTCCAAATTTGCATTGTTGCCAAGAATCCCTTTAAGCCCCTCTTCTGTCAGAGTAACGGCTTCTTCGTAGCCGTCAAGAGTTTGGGGCTCCTTGCTTCCCAGTGTAAAAAGGTAACTTTCCTCAAGGGTGGTTGCCTGAGAGGGGAGAATAAAAACCGAGGTCAGGAGTATAGCGGCCGTAAGAACGGCAGTAATAAAGCGAATACCTTTCATTGTAAAGTGTTTCCTTTCCTGCTTTCTGACCTAATTATTTGCAAGATAAACAGGATTATTCATATTAAGAAAGGTGAGGTGCCCCAAACGTGAAGAAAAAAGGCATACTTCTGAACACCCTTATAAGCGCGGCAAAGCCTTTGCCAATTGCCATTGCATTGGGATTGACGGTTGCTATGATAGTGTATATGATCTTGGTAAACGTGTTCCCCACGGGATATCTCTCCGAGAGCCGATTCGTTCCCGAAAATCAGGGCGGGCTTGAAATAGTTTCTACCGAGGCTTTTTATAAGCATGTTTCCCAGGCCTATGCCCAAAAGGGCGGTTCTATTTCTTCGGAGGCTCTTAAAAATATATTAAAAACCTCGGTTGATGCAGACGGCTTAGTTACTTTTGGGGTAAGAACGGCAAACGCTCTTACTTCCTATTATATAGTGCAGACCGCCCTTGAATCGGCAGCGTATTTCTATGCTGCCCAAGGCGGCATTATAAGGGTTCTTTCTTCGCCCTCCGTTCCCACCACTCTTTCCAGAGAGGATGTTACCCCTTACGTTCTGTTTTTCTCCCTTTTAGCATTTGCTGTTGTGGTAATAGTCGGTATCATTAACGGGCTTACCCTGGGCAAGATCAGGTCTGAAAAGGAATTTCGCCGCACTGCGGCCATTCCCGTGGTTGGCGTTTTGACAAAGGTTGACGAAGAGGAGGTGGAGGCATGACTGACAACACCAACAACGTGATTTCGGACGAATCCTCCAACATGAGTGAGTCCGAAAGACTTGCCGCCGCTATACAGGAAATGATATTTTCGGCCGTTTCCTCTTCCGAAACAGAGGAGCCCGCGGTTGAGATCTCGGAGCCTGTATCTTTGGAGGCTGAAGAACCCTCTCCTGCAGAGGAGATGCTTGATAAAGAAGAAGCTATTTTACCCGAACCTGACGTGGAAGAAGCCGATATCGCAGCCGAATCGGTAGATGTGGAGCCCGTTGCTGAAGTCGAAGACCCTCAAGAGGAGCCCTCGGATGCTGTTGCAAAGGCAGAGCCTGAAGAGGAAGTTGAAGAACCTGTTGCGCCCGAAGGGACCGTTCTCCAAGAGTCGGAGCTTGAAATTGAGGTTGCGGAAGAGCCCGAGTCTATTCCCGAAGAGGTGAAGCAAGCCTCGGCTAAGCTTTTTCTAAAGGCTGAAACCTC
>JAZRLW010000178.1:0-16586 GCA_045647025.1 Eubacteriales bacterium | reverse complement strand
ACCTGCAACAGGAATTACACTACCTATAGCGCTACCTTCAATTAATCCCAAAGCAAAAGTGGACGCAATGCCTCCGGTAGCTAACTCTCCAAAGCCAAAAGCTACATCTACGAATGCATCTGAAAGAGTTGTTGATACAGGGGAGCCATTTGAAACGTTTTCAATCACTCCACCCCCTACATCTATACCCAACCCTAAAAGATCAAGATTGCTTAATCCTATACCGTCTATGTCTGTTGTAAGCTTAAGAAAAGGCTCAAAGGTCTCGTCCAGCCATTTCAGGTCAGCATCAACCCTCTTTGCCCAAGTCCCTTTTCCAATATTTGAAGGAGGCTGCGACTCTTCTATTCCCTTACGTATATACTTATATAAAGCTTCAAATGTCATCTCCCCAACTTCAGCGCCAAACGATATATAACCATACGCATCGTTTATTTCTTTAAGTCGGGAAACGGTTTCCGCAGATGAAAGCTGGGACTCCAGATACGCTATTACATTCTTACGGACTTCTATCTGTTCTTGTCTTTCTTTAAAAGGATCGATATTCTTTTTATGCTGTTCTATAAGCTCTTCCGGATATGACTCAATTTTAGGAATTGTAGAATATATCACCTGAGCTTTATACTGAAGAGGATCTATAATACTGCTATCCCAGGAAGGCTTAAATGGATAAGCTGAATTGTTATTTGACGATTTATTTGGCTGGCGATCATTTTCGATGCTGTTTCCAAGATGATCCGACCGCACATAATCATACCTCTCCGTTCTGTAACGGTCAAAGCCTGAGGTCTGAAGGTGGGGCTGAGTGGTGGTGTTCGTACCCTCATTATACAACTTCTGCCTCTTGTTGTCAATCCCTTGATAGGTGTGGATGGGGAGAAAATCGTATTTACTTTGGGATATCCTGCCCGAAGAAAGGTCATCGTAGGCGCGTTTTTCAAAGTATTTTACGGTATCGGGGTGGAAGTTGTTCAGGTTCATAGGGTACTTTCCCTCTATCATTGTGTTGTAGAGCTTCTCCCTGACCATTTTATTGGAAGCCTCTATACTTTCCTGACGGGCTTTTTCTTCCGCTTCTGCCTCTCTTTTCCTTTGTTCAAAGAGAGCCTGTTTTTGCAGATCGGCAAAGGTGGGATTTTTGTTCTCCTTGGCCAGAGCGTGATAATCGTCCTTTTGGACGGCCTGATAGTCGCCTCTGCTTTTCTGAGGGGTCTCGGCGGAGGAGTAGGTGGGCTTTGGAAGGTTAGTTGAGAAAAGCCTTTGTTTCTGTTCTGAAGACAAATTTGCAGAGATTTCTCCCGTCTTAAAATAGCGGTTCAGCATCCCCATTGCCCTCTCTGTTGCGGTGGCCGTTATGTAGTCGTCGTAGGTGAACTCTCTCCTTTCCGTTGTCGCCATCTTTGGTGATGTGCTGTTGGACAAGATGGAGGGAGTGGGCTGTTTTGATTCTGCAGCGACCTCGGTACGTTTTATCGTGTTGCTCGCAGTTGAAGAAGTCGTTTTCGTTGTGGTCTTTGCTGTACTTTTGTTAAGCACACCTTTGTTAGGTGTTGAAGAGGCAGAGGGCGTATCTGATTTTATGACGGCGACCGCCTTTTCCTCTTCTTTTTTCTTCTTTTTCTTTAAGGTTGAGGACGAACCGCCGTCCTCTTTAATTATGATTTTTGTGTCTTTAAGAGACATAGTTCATTCTCCTTTCGGATAAAATATTATTTTTTTTGAGCATTTCGCTCTTTGCAATAATATTATATCACAAAATGAAAGAATAGTAAAAGCCACCCACCTGTAAACTTTAATTGAACTTTTATAAAAACCAAAAAACAGCTCCCGAACATCAGTTCGGGAGCATTTTTTACGTGTTTATATTTCGCTGACCAATTCAGAAAGGTCTTTTCTCCTCTTTTGGCGGAGAGGGTCGTCCTCGGTGGGGTAACCAAGGGTAATTACCAGCCTGACGGGGCTGTCAAGGTTGCAAGCTTGTCGGACTTTTTCATCGTCAAACCAACCAAGTATGCAGGTGCCCAAGCCCTGAACGGCGGCCTCGGCGGTAAGATATGCCACGGCAATACCTATATCCATGGAACGGTAGTCGTTATTCTTTAGTTTTGAGCCTAAGGCGGCGGTCTTAACGTAGGGCTTTTCGGAAACCACTATTAAAACGGGGGCTTGGGAGGCGAACTTATTCATTCCCATGCCCATGCAGGCCTTTGCCACCTCTTTTGCGGCCTCGCCTTTACATATAGTAAAATGATAGGGCTGTCCGTTGCAGGCGGAGGGAGCAAGCCTTGCGGCCTCCATTATGGCGGTTATCTTCTCCTGCTCCACATCTCTGTCAGAGTAGCTACGGCAGGACTGGCGGGTCTTGGCTATTTCCATGAAGTTCATGCTTTTTCTCCTTTGCGTCCAGACTCGATAAGTTCCTTTTCGAACTCCTCGGGGTGCTTTAAGTAGTAGTCCTGATGCTCTTCTTCGGCAGGATAAAAGGACTTGAAGTCCTCCACCGCGATATGGACCTTTTTGCCCGATAAAGCCTCAAGGGCGGCTATCTTTTGGGCGGCGATTTCTCTTTCGGAGGGGCTTTGGCAGTATACGGCAAGGGTGTAGGAATAGCCTCGGTCGATAAACTGCCCCTCTCCGTCAAAGGGGTCAACGGAGTGTGTAAAGATGTCAAAAAGGTCTGCAAAATTGCATTTTTCAGGGTTATAGGTAACTCTGACGGTTTCGCGGTGCCCCGTTTTTTGGGCCTTTACGTCGGCGTAGGTGGGGGACTCTTCATCCCCGCCCGAATATCCGCTGACCACCGCCGTAATACCTAATCTTTCCCTGAACACGGGGGTTATGCACCAAAAGCAGCCCCCTGCAAAATAGGCGTGTTTTTCCATATTAATTAAAATCTTTTTATAATAAACTTATCCTTGCTCAGGTGCATACCGAATTTACAGTATCTGATAAGGGAGTCGATGGCGTTTTCGTTATCGATAAATCTGGACTCAACGAAGTTAAGCTCAGACTGACGGTTGGTCTTAAGCCAGAGGCGCTTATACTCTCTCTTAAAGCGGCCGTACTCTTCGCCCATAACGATAAGGTCGTCGACTATACTTCTTGCCTCTTCCCTATCCTTAAAGGGGCCCGAGGGGATAACGAAGGCTCTCATACAAGCCCAGAGCATTCTCTTTATATCGTGCTTAAAGCAATCAAGGGTAACCTTGTTTCTCTTGGGCTTAAGCTCCTCGATATCGTCTGCCGCATCAGAGAGGGCGGAGAACATTCTGGAGCAGTTCTTACCAAGGTCGAATCTTGTTTCGGTGGCTCTTCTGGGGTCCTTCCAGAACTCGTTGTGGAGGGTACCGCTGATACCGGGCTTTTTAAGATATTCAACGTCCTTGAAGTTCTTTTCAAAATCGTAGAACTCAAGGAAGGGCTTAACGTCGGGGTTTTCAAAGCCGTAGTAGAGGGTGAGGAAGGACTCGGTAAGGTCCTTTAAGGTGCGCTTGCTTTCATTATTCCAGCCAAACTCCCCTGCTATTGCAAGGCCGATAACGTTTTCTTCACGGAGAAGGGTGCCGCCGTCGTTCCAGGAGGACATTATAAAGCCTCTACCCTTTTCTTTACCCTGCTTTGCCATAAGGCGGGCATTGTCGTAGGTACATCCCAGTGTGGGGAAGAATCTTGCAAAGGAGAGAACTGCGGGGGAAACGTAGAACTCAAGGCCGCTTTCACCCAGATCCTTTATATCCTTAAGGTCGTCGTGGAGATCGTAGTTCCAATAAACAAAGCCGATATCGGAGTCAAGCTCTTTAATCTTCTCGAAGGGTGCGTGCTCGCCGCCCCAGATGTCGGTAAACATATCGGCGTAGAGCATCATCTTACAGCCACGCTTCTTTATCTCGCCGTTAAGCCAGTTAAAATGCTCTATGTAAAGACGGGTGGCCTCTTCAATACCTAAAACGTCCTTAAGCTCGAAGGGCTCGTCGCCGCCCACGTGGATAATGCCCTGACCGAATGCCTCGATGGTTGTGTCAAGAAGCTTTAAGATAAGCTTTTTTGTCTTGGGATTTCTGGGGTCAAGAACTGCTGTGGGGGTTACGGTGCCGTCCTTGTTGGTCTTGGGGAGCATATACTTTGCAAAGTCGTGGAGCATACAGTTTTTATGCCAATGACCAAGGAGATTTATAATGGGACGTACAGTCACGCCGTAGCTTCTGCCGTAAGCAACCATTTCCTGCCATTCGGAAACGGGAACGGGGTCGGAATACTTACCGAAGTCGGGCAGGTCGGGGATTGCAATAGTGTCCTCTATGTAGGGGAAATAGGTATTATACTTATAGTAAGAACAGCGTCTTATCATATCCTTGAAGTTTTCAAGGGTGGATATCTGTCCTCTGGAGATATCGTCGGAATATCCTCTGAAATCCTTATCGGGGCAGTCGGTTGCGGTAAAGCCCTCCAGCACACCCTCATTAAGAGCGCCGAGCTGGGCAAGGGATACCAGAGCGTAGTAGCCCCCTGCAGGGTCGGAGCAGTATACGGCTATCTTTTCCTCGGTAGCCTCTATTTTATACTCTTCCTTGGCGAGGGATTCATCGGCTACGAGAGACACGGGCTTTGAGCCCCCAAGCTCAATATCAAAATCCTTGAAAATATCCTCCCATACGGGAATATATGCCTTGAACATATCGGTCAGGGAGTAGTCGGCAAGACGTACCTCGCCACCATTGACCTTAAGCTTTTTTATCTTGGGAATAGTATTGGTTTTCATATCTGTACTCCAAACGTATAATTATGTATATATTATACTATTGTTTTGGGTCTTTGTCAATAGAGAGATGGGAATATCCAACTGTTACAGAAATGTGTCAATTTGTTCCGTCACACTTCTGTCGTATATGTCCTTAATCTTACATAAAAACGATAAAAGGGCAAACTCTCCCCTTTTCCGTAGAAAAGTTTACATTTAGAGGGTATAATAAATTATAAAAAAGAGGTAACTAAGGCTTAAATTTTAATGTTTGTGCAATTGGTTATCTTTTTGTTACTATATTGTTAAATTTTACAAATACTCAACAAATTCACATATCCTTGAAAGGCAAAGAGCCATGAAAACAGTTATAGGAATAGACGTGGGGGGCTCCACCACAAAAATAATCGGAGTCAGATTTGAAAACAATAACTCCCGCCCCATACTTATGCAGCCCCTTCAGGTAAAGGCTAACGACCCCAAGACCTCCATTTACGGAGCCTTCGGCCGTTATATAAGTGAAAACGGCATGAAGATAACCGATATTTCCCGTATCATGGTAACGGGTGTAGGGTCAACCTTTATCAAGGAGGACATCTACGGCATACCCACCGTTCACGTGGAGGAGTTTGAGGCTCTCGGACTTGGCGGCCTTTATCTGACAGGTCTTGAAAGTGCGGTAATAATCAGCATGGGCACAGGCACGTCCTTTGTAAAGGCAGACAAGAATGGCAGCCGTCACCTTGGAGGTACGGGCGTTGGCGGAGGTACTCTTGTAGGACTTTCCTCCCAGATGCTTGACGTAAGACATTTTGACTCCATAGTCGAGATGTCCACCCGAGGCGACCTGGCAAACGTTGACCTTACCGTAGGGGATATATCAAAGAGAAAGATCTCCACCCTTAACGAGGAGACCACAGCCTCCAACTTCGGCAAGATAAAGGACAACGTTACAAAGGACGATATTGCCAGAGGTCTTGTGAATATGATATTCCAGACGGTGGGCATTATGGCGGTTTTTGCCTGCAATAACGACGGCACAAAGGATGCAGTTCTTTGCGGAAGCCTTGCCACGATCCCCGACACGGCAGTATACTTTGATATGATAGAAAAGCTCCACGGAATCACCTTCCACCTCCCCGAATATCCCGAATACTGCACCGCCATCGGCGCAACATTAAAAGAGGAGATAAAATAATGAGCTTTAAAGTTGTAAGAGCCGTTCCCGCCGACGCGGTGGAAATGGCATATACCAAACTTAACGCCTGGAAGGAATGCTACGCAGAGATTCTCCCCATCTCTTATATAGAGAAGGAGACCGAGTTTGAGGAAAACTATTTCACCTATCAGAAGCTTGCCCTCCAGCCCGGCCACATGATGTTTGTGATAATGTTTAACAACGTTATGGTGGGAATGTTTGAGCTTAAGGGAAACACCGAAACAGACCTTAGCGACGAATACTGTCAGCTTGACAATCTCTATTTCCTGCCCATGTACTGGAACAAGGGCTTTGGAAAGAGAGCGTTCAGATACGTTAAAAAGATAGCAAAGACCAGAAAGTACTCTAAAATATACCTTTGGACATTTGCAAAAAATACCAGAGCCAAGTACTTTTTTGAAATCTGCGGCTTTAAGGCCGACGGCCACTCCCGCAAGATAAGGGTATCCCCCGACGAAGAGGTTGAGCAGATTCGTATGGTGAGGGAGGACCTTTCCACCCCCGAGACTGCTTTCAGAAGAGGTAACGACTGATATGGCAGAAAAGAAGACCCCAATACAGGAGCTTTACGATAAGATTCCCTCCTTTTTCTGCAAAGAGGGATGTTACGACTGCTGTGACAATCAGATACAGTTTGCCCCCGAAGAGGAGGCAAGGGTGGGTGGATTCAATTACACCGAAAGGCTCTGCCCCCACGTTAAGGACGGCAGATGCTCGGTGCATCAGAACAGAGCCTTTATCTGCAGAATATACGGCTCCAGCGAGATAATGCCCTGCCCCCACGGCTACGGCCCCGAAAAGCCCCTGACAAAGGAAGAGACGTACGCCCTTCTCCGCGAGTACCTCAGACTTATGAGGGAGCAGGAGGAAGAGTGCAAGAGGTGTAAGGGAGAATAACTATGGGCTTATTTGGAAAGAAAAAGGATCTGCCACCCTTTGACATAACCCAGAAGGTAGTAAAGACCTGGTGGGGCGGAACGAAGACAGTACCCACCACGAAAGCCGAGCAAAAGGTAATGAAAGCTCAGATAAAGGCTCTTTATCCCCATGCGGTTATAATAGACTCTGCCGAAAAGAAAAGACGTCAAACCGACTGGATAGACAGAGTAGAAGAATTTAACGCATTTATGGAAGATTAAAGAAAACCACACCCGAGGGGTGTGGTTTTCTTTATATAGACCGATAAATATATGCCTTGCCCTTTTTGCCGCAAACCTCAATCAGATTCAGGGCGCGAAGGACGGCGAGAATAGATGATACATCTTTTTGCTTTAGGCCGTTATAAAGGGCAAAGTCCTTTGATGTAAACTCGCTTTGGGGCAGACCCTTTGGGAGAAGGTCGAGGTAATCCTGGGTATTCTCCACCAAAATCTCCTCAATAAGCTCTCGCGGTACCCTATCGGTACGGTGGGAGCCTCTTTTTTTGCTCTCATCCCATCCGCAAAGGAGTCTCACGTCGGTGGTGGTCATAAGGAGAATCCTTATGGTGAAGGAGGGGTGGGAAAGGTACTCCCTTATCCAATAAAGCTCGGCAAAAATATCGCAGGGCTTCCCCTTTTTGGGGCTTTTGCGGGGCGGCGTCAGCTCTCCCGTTTGGGGGTCGAGCCACATAACGTCCTTACTTACTGCAACGGGAAATACCACCGTCACCCTGCCTACGGAAAGGAAGGCTTTCAGCTTCTTTTTCATGTTACGGAAGGCGCGGGTCTGTATTTCGATTATGCCGTCCTCGTTTAAAATATCTGCAACAAAACGGCCGATCTTTATCTCGTGCCGAGAAATATCAGGCTCAAAATAAAGCTTGAGGGTTTTATGGAGGGAGCCTTCGTTAAGGCGGCCTATACCCTCAAAGGAAGAAAGGTCTGCCCTTGCAGCCTCAAGGGCCGCGGCAAACCTATCCTTATCCCCCAAAATGCGGGGGCTCATATTTTGTAAGCCTTTACAAAGGCCTTCATTTTTTCAATCTGTTTTGCCAGAGCTTCGGGGGCGGGGCCACCATCGGCGGCTCTGCCCTTGACGCAGTTGTCAAGGTTTATGGCGTCGTATACGTCCTCTTCAAAGGTGGGGCAAAGCTCCTTATACTCGGCCATGGAGAGGCTTTCAAGCTCCTTGCCCGTGGACTCGCAGTAAGCCACAAGCTTACCGACAAGCTTATACGCATCGCGGAAGGGCATACCCTTTTTGGTCAGGTAGTCGGCGCAGTCGGTGGCGTTGATATAGCCCTTTGCGGCGGCTCTGCGGAGGTTTTCCTTCTTGACGGTCATGGTGGCAATCATGGGAGTGAATACCTTAAGACAGCCCTTTACGGTGTCTGCGGCGTCAAAGATAGCCTCTTTATCCTCCTGCATATCCTTGTTATATGCCAAGGGCAGACCCTTGAGCATGGTGAGGAGGGAGGTGAGGTGGCCGTAAACACGACCCGTCTTGCCGCGGCAAAGCTCGGCAACGTCGGGGTTTTTCTTTTGGGGCATTATGGAAGAGCCTGTAGCGTAGGCATCGTCAAGGGAGATGAAGGAGAACTCGGAGCTGCACCAGAGTATAATCTCCTCGGAAAATCTTGACAGATGGGTCATTATAAGGGAAAGAGCGGAGGCGTATTCAACAAGGAAATCTCTGTCCGAAACGCCGTCGATACTGTTTTCGCAGATTCCCGAAAAGCCCAGAGCTTCTGCGGTCATATTTCTGTTAATGGGGTATGTGGTGGTGGCAAGAGCACCCGAGCCAAGAGGAGAATAGTCCATTCTCTTATAGCAGTCGGCAAGTCTTGTAAGGTCACGGCTGAACATCTGGGCGTAAGCCATAATGTAGAAGCCGAAGGTTACGGGCTGTGCTCTCTGGAGGTGGGTGTAGGCGGGCATTACGTAGTCGGAGGTAGCCTCGGCCTTGTCCATAATAACCTCAATAAGGCTCTTTACGGCGGTGGCTACGCGGACAATATCCTTCTTTATATACAGACGGATATCCACCGCAACCTGGTCGTTACGGCTACGGGCGGTGTGGAGGCGCTTGCCGATATCACCCAGACGGCGGGTAAGAATGGTTTCGATATTCATGTGAATATCTTCCGCATCGGAAGAGAGCTCCTCGGCTCCCGACTCGATATCGGCCATAATCTTTTTAAGCTCGGCAACGATAGCCTCGCCGTCAGCGGCGGAAATTATGCCCTGATGAGCCAACATTGTGGCGTGGGCGATACTTCCCTCGATGTCCTCTTTATACATTCTGCCGTCAAAATGAATTGACTGGTTAAAATCGTTTACGTCGCCGTCAACGTCCTTGGAAAAACGGCCGCTCCATATTTTCATAACGTTATCCTTCTTAATTTTTCAGACTCTGAATAGGTGCGGGGATTCTGCCGCCGCGAGAGATGAATTTCTCGGAAGAGAAGGGGCTTACGGGCATTACGGGTGCGTTGCCCAGAAGGCCGCCGAACTCAACGCTGTCGCCAACCTTTTTGCCGTATGCGGGGATGATTCTTACGGCGGTGGTCTTATTGTTTACCATACCTATGGCCATTTCGTCGGCAATGATTGCGGAGATGGTCTCGGCAGAGGTATCGCCGGGAACGGCTATCATATCAAGGCCTACGGAGCATACGCAGGTCATAGCTTCAAGCTTTTCAAGTGACAAGGCTCCGGCGTTTACAGCGGCTATCATACCAGCGTCCTCGGATACGGGAATAAATGCGCCCGAAAGTCCGCCAACGTGGGAGGATGCCATAACGCCGCCCTTCTTTACAGCGTCGTTAAGAAGAGCAAGAGCTGCGGTGGTGCCGTGGGTACCGCACTTTTCAAGGCCCATGGACTCCAGAATGTAGGCAACGGAGTCGCCAACCTCGGGGGTGGGGGCGAGAGAAAGGTCAACGATACCGAAGGGCACGTTAAGGCGCTTTGAAGCCTCGGTGGCCACAAGCTGACCTATACGGGTTATCTTAAAGGCAGTCTTTTTAATGGTTTCTGCAATTTCGGAGAAGTCCACAAGACCCTTTTCCTTTTCAAGTCTTTCAAGAGCGTACTTTACAACGCCGGGGCCGGAAACGCCAACGTTTATGGCACAATCAGCCTCACCGTCACCGTGGAAAGCACCCGCCATAAAGGGGTTATCCTGGGGAACGTTGGAGAATACCACAAGCTTTGCACAGCCTATGGATGCATCGTCCTTGGTTATGTAGGCAAGGTCCTTTATGGTCTTACCCATCATGGCAACGGCATCCATATTAATACCGGCGCGGAGGGATGCAACGTTAACGGAGGAGCAGACGTTTCTTGTGGTGGAGAGAGCCTCGGGAATGGAGGCAATGAGAGCCTTGTCGCTTTCAGTAAAGCCCTTCTGCACCATGGCGGAGAAGCCGCCGATGAAGTTTATGCCGCAGGTGTCTGCCGCTCTCTGGAGAGCCTTGGCAAAGGGCACCAGATCAGAGGTTCTGGATGCGGCGGCAACCTGTGCGATGGGGGTTACGGAGATACGCTTGTTGATAATGGGTACCCCGTACTCCTTCTCTATGGCCTCGCCTGTTCTGACAAGGTCTTTTGCTTTACGGCAAATTTTATCGTAGATTCTGTCGCAGGCCGAGTTTACGTCCTCGGAGGCACAGTCAAAAAGAGATATACCCATGGTTATGGTACGCACGTCAAAGTGCTCCTGGGTTATCATATTTATAGTTTCAAGAATGTCGGTGTCTTTTATCATGACTATTTTCCTTTAAACATTAATTAGATACGGTGCATTGCATTAAAAACGTCTTCGTGCATGGTATGTATTTCCAAGCCCTTTTCTTTACCAAGGGCGGACATAACGTCAACAAAGTCGGTAAACTTGCTGCCTTCCATATCGGCTCTGACTATCATTATCATAACGAAAAGGTCCTCAAGAACCTTCTGGGTAATGTCCTCGATATTTACCTGATATTCAGCACATTTTGCGCTGACTGCGGCGGTAATACCTACCGCATCCTTACCAATAACGGTGATAACTGCTCTCATATTTTTACCTTCCATATTTGTATTTAAAAATGCCAATGAGAAAACGGCGAAATAATCACCGTTTTCTCTTGTAAAAATCTTGTTATTTCTGGTTTCTCTTCTGTTCGAGAAGTGCCTTAACCTTGATGGGAAGACCGAAGAGATTGATAAAGCCCTCGGAATCCTTCTGGTTGTAAACCTCGTCCTCGCCGAAGGTTGCGAACTCTTCGCTGTAGAGGGAGTAGGGAGAGGTTATGGACGACTTGATGATGTTGCCCTTGTAGAGCTTGAGCTTTACTTCACCGGTAACGGTCTGCTGAGTAGAATCAACAAAAGCGGAAAGGGCCTCACGGAGGGGAGTGAACCACGGGCCGAAGTAAACAAGGTCTGCAAACTTGAGGGCAACCTGCTGCTTGTAGTGGAGGGTCTCTCTGTCAAGACAGATGGTTTCAAGAGCATCGTGAGCCTTGTAGAGAATGGTTCCGCCGGGAGTTTCGTATACGCCTCTGGACTTCATACCAACAAGACGGTTTTCAACAAGGTCGGAAATACCGATACCGTTTTCGCCGCCTATCTTGTTAAGGTAAAGGAGAAGGTCAACGCTGTCCATCTTCTTGCCGTCGATGGAAACGGGAACACCCTTTTCAAAGCCGATGGTTACGTAGGTGGGCTTATCGGGAGCCTTGAAGGGAGAAACGCCCATTTCAAGGATCTTGTCAAGATCGGGCTCGTTGGCAGGATCTTCAAGGTCAAGACCTTCGTGGGAAAGATGCCAGATGTTCTTATCCTTGGAGTAGTTGGATTCTCTGTTTATCTTAAGGGGAATGTTGTGCTTTTCAGCATATTCGATCTCATCCTCACGGGATTTGAATTCCCAGAATCTCCAGGGAGCGATGATTTCCATATCGGGAGCGAAAGCCTTAATGGTAAGCTCGAATCTTACCTGGTCGTTACCCTTACCTGTACAGCCGTGAACTATTGCCTCTGCGCCCTCTGCCTTGGCGATCTCAACGATTCTCTTGGCAATAAGGGGACGGGCAAAGGAGGTACCGAGAAGATAATCGTTCTCGTATACAGCGGATGCCTTAAGGGTGGGGAAAATATAATCGTCTACGAATTCCTTGGTAAGGTCTTCGATATAAACCTTGGAAGCGCCGGTCTTAAGAGCCTTTTCTTCAAGACCTTCAAGCTCGTCTGCCTGACCTACGTTACCCGAAACTGCGATAACCTCACAGCCATAGTTTTCCTTGAGCCAGGGGATAAGTACGGATGTATCAAGACCGCCGGAGTAAGCGAGGACGACCTTATTAAGCTTTTTTATCATTTCTGATTCCTCCATTTTGGATATCTGCATTTTTATGCGATTTATTATGAATAAAAATTATGGGAACATTATACACCCAAAATATATTTTTGTCAATAGACTTCACAATTTTTTCGTTTTGTATATATTCGGGATTGTTGCATATTTATGCATTTGCTATGAATAATATTCATTTTTCAGCTTTGTTATGCAGTGTAAAAGTGATAGCTGACTACTTATTCCAAATAACCCTCAATAACATTCTCCAGCTCCTCTACCGCCTTTGCAACGCTCTCCTCCCCGCTTATAACGGCGGCGAGCTTGGCGTCAATGGGGGTGTTGAGGGAGGGTTCTCTTATCTGACCAACATCCTTGGCTGTAGAGAGCATATCAAAATAAAGATTAAAGGACCTCTCGTCAAAGAAGTAGCCGTCGTAGAGGGCTTCCTTCCAGGTGGTGGGATCGTCGCCCTCCATACATTCGAATATGGAGTTGAGTATCTGTCCCCCGTTATAAAGAGATTGGGTGTCCTTTACAGCCACGGCACAGAAGGTATCGTCAGCACCGAAGTAGGCTGTGTTTATCTTGCCCTCAACAGCAGGGCCCTTGGGGAAGGGCAACCATCCGCACTCGTCCCCGAAGGTGGCCAGAGGGTAGTCCTCATAGGAACAGACTCCGTCGTAGGCGTTAGTCACAAGGAAGAGGGTGCGGCGGTTGGTAAAGGCCAACACGTCAAGGTAGCCGTTGTCATACTCCATCTTCATGGGGTAGGCCACGCGGCTGTCGTTTACAAGGCCTCTCACCCAGGTGAGGGCATCTATTGTAGCGTAAGAGGTGTAACCGCATTCAAGGCCGCCCGACTCGGTCTGCTTTTCTACGTATCTGCTGCCGCCGTTTGAAAGAATAGCGGAGTGAATAAAGTCGGGATAGGTGGCGTTGGGAAGGGCAAAGGCATAAGTACCGGAATCATCCCCGCTGTTTACGGTGACCTTTTTTGCTATATCGGCAAAGCTATTCCAGTTCCACTTGCCATTTTCGTAAAGCTCCATGGGGTCGGACACCGAAAACTCGGTCAAAAGGTCGCGGTTATAGAGCATAACACCCGATACGGTGGGAAAGGATGCTCCAAGCCACAGCCCGAAAAAGCCGTAAGTCTTGCCGTCGAAGGTCATAAATTCCTTCTGGGACTCAAGCCCCCATTTTTCGGAGGTAGGGTCTATAAAGGGAATCTCCTCAAGGGCTGAAAGGTAGCCTGCGGAATGAAGCCGGGATATGGTTACGGCATCTGTCTGCACAAGGTCGGCAAACTTAATATCCGAGGCCGCGGAGGCCAATATTTTTGAGGATATCTTCTCCCCTATCATCTCCTCGGTGGAGATTGTGCAGGAGTACTGCTCTTCGATTGCAGAATAGTGGGCCAAAAGTCTATCCCCAATAAGGGTGCCGTAGGCGGGCACCAGGGTGGAGTCGGCCTCGGTATCGCAAACTATGGTATAGTTGTACCCCACAGTGTCGGCGGTATATCCGTCGGGGATAAGTCCCTCGTAGGGGTCGTCGGCAGAAGGCACGCAGCCCACCGCGGAAAAGGTTATAAATATAAGTAAAAAGAAGGCAAGTATCTTCTTCATAGTCTTCCTCCCATAGTTTTCTGTCTACATTATAACACATATAATGGAGCAGTTCAATATATCACACAGAAATGTACTTATTAATTTAATCTTTTATAGGAAGTCCCCGCCTTTTCTATTGACATTCGTCGGCATATGTGGTAAAATTCTATAAAAGCAAAAAGGGGGCGAGGATATGGTAAGGCTGACCTTCAACGGACGGGTCTTTGAGGTGCCCGAGGGCACCACTCTCAAAAAGGCCTTTGCCCAAAGCGGAATCCCCTTTACCTTCCCCTGCGGCGGCAGAAAAGCCTGCGGAAAATGTCGGGTTGTGGTTAAAGAGGGACAGGCCTCTCCCCTTTGCCAGGACGAGGAAAGGCTCCTTTCCCCCACCCTCATACAGGGCGGTATCCGTCTGGCCTGCTGTACCCGAATAGAGGGTGACCTTGAAATCGAGGCCTTCACCTCCGAAAGCGGCTTTTTGACCGAAACGGGCGCCCCTGCGCTCCTTCCCACCGACGGAGCCGAGGGCATAGGACTTGCCCTTGATATAGGCACCACCACTCTGGCGGCGGCCTTTTACGGTATGAAAACGGGCAGTCTTCTAAAAGAATATTCTGCTCTTAATCCCCAGCGGGAGTGCGGCCTTGACGTCCTTTCAAGGATAGAGTTTGCCCAGAAAGAGGGCGGACAAAAGAGGTTGCAGGAGCTGATTATATCCTCGGTTAACGGATTTATTGAGGATTTCGGCAAGGAAGTTAACCTACTCTGCGTAGGCGGAAACACCGCCATGGAGCTTATTTTTGCGGGGATTGACGTGACCCCTCTGGGAGAATATCCCTTTACTCCCCCTTCTCTTTTGGGTACTTATTTTAAGGGCGAAAGCCTTGGACTCAAGGGGGTAAAAGAGGTCTACCTTATGCCATGCGCAGGTGCTTTTATGGGCGGTGACGCCATAGCGTCTGCCCTTTACGGCGGACTGTGGGGAGCAAAAGAGCCCACCTTTTTGGCCGACCTTGGCACCAACTGCGAGCTTATGGCAACGGCCGACGGCGAGAGGTTTTTTGCCCTTTCCGCGGCGGCGGGACCTGCCTTTGAGGGCGGAGAGATAACCTGCGGATGCGGAAGTGTTACGGGAGCTATCTGCAAGGTAAAAAGCCTTGTGGCCACCCCCGAGGTGGAAACGGTGGGCAGGCAAAAGCCCATAGGAATCTGCGGCTCGGGACTTATAGACGCCCTTGCGGTGGGCAGAAGGGAAGGACTCATATCCCCCGACGGTCTTTTGGGAAGCTACTCACCTCTGGAGCAGGACCAAAGGCGGATAAACCTCACGGGCAAGGTTTACCTTACCCAGACCGATATACGGAAGGCCCAGCTTGCAAAGGCGGCGGTGGCGGCGGGAGGAGAGATACTCTTAAAAAAATTGACCGCCACACCCCGAAAAACACTCCTGACGGGAGGGTTCGGAAAGGGCGTTGACCCCCTTTCAGCGGCAGAGATAGGACTCTTCCCCACCCCCCTGACAAAGGAAATAATCCCCTTGGGCAACGGAGCCCTGAAGGGAACGGCCATGGCTCTTTTGAAACAGGAAGAGAGAGAAAAGGCCCAGCTTATTGCCAAAAACACCACCGTTATCTCCCCCACGGAGGAACGGGAGTTTGAGGATATATTTACAAAAAACCTGACCCTTGGAAAATAATTTTAATTAAGGTGATAAAAATGAAAAAAGTACTTGTTTCCGCATCTCTTATGTGCGCGGATATGATGAACATGGGCAAGTCCCTGGCAGAGCTTGAAGCGGTAGGCACCGACTATCTCCATATCGACGTTATGGACGGAAGCTTCGTGCCCAATTTTGCTCTCGGCACCGACTTTTGCAGAGCCCTCAAGGCTAATTCCAAGCTTCCCCTTGACATTCATCTGATGATAAACGACCCCCTTTACAAGTTTGACAAGTTCCCCTGCGACGAAAACGACGTTATAGCCGTACACTACGAAAGCTGCGTTGACGTACACAGAATCCTCTGCGCTATCAGAGAAAAGGGTGCAAAGGCATTCCTTGCCATAAACCCCGCCACCCCCATTGAGATAATCAGAGAGTGTATGCCCGTACTCGACGGCGCTCTTATCATGACCGTTAACCCCGGCTTTGCGGGACAGAAGATTTTCCCCGGAGCCTTTGATAAGGTTGAACGCACCAGAAAGCTCCTTGACACCGCCGACCACGAGATCATCCTTGAGGTTGACGGCAACGTAAGCTTTGCAAATATTCCCCGTCTTACCGAAGCGGGCGCCGATATGATAGTCGTTGGCTCCTCCAGCCTCTTTAGCAAGGAAGGCACCATGGCCGAAAATATGGCCAAGATGCAGAGTCTGTATAGATAAGGGAAAGAAAATGGATTTTACAAAACTCGACCGGTTTATGTTGGAGATGCCCAAAAGGGGCATTCCCGGATGCGAGCTTGCAGTATCCAAAAACGGAAGGACGGTATACCGCACCTACGTTGGATATGCCGACTCGGCAAAGAAAAAGCCGGTATCAAACTCCGATATATATTGGATATATTCCGCAACCAAGGTAATCACATGCCTTGCGGCCATGACCTTGGTGGAAGAGGGAAAGATAGCTCTTGACGACCCTGTAAGCAAGTACATTCCCGAATACGGACAGGTGCTTATAAAGGATAAAGAAGGCAACCTCACAAAGCCCGAAAACGAGATGACTATACTTCATCTCTTTACTATGGCAGGCGGCCTT
>JAZRLW010000177.1:0-6893 GCA_045647025.1 Eubacteriales bacterium | reverse complement strand
GGCATATTGTAAATGTACTTAAAGAGTTTTATATTGTCTGCTTGGGCAACAGGGCCAAGCTTTTGATTAAGATAATCGTAATCTCTGGCTGCGCCGTGATAGTGAAGGATTAATCCTTCTTCGGCAGAAACGGCGGCCATTTCAGCAAAGGCATCATTTATCTTTCTTGCGCCAAGGCTCCCTCCGTAAGAAAGAACAAAAGGACGGCCTGCGGGGATTCCCAATTCTATTCTGGCGCCTTCTCTGTCAATGCCCAGAAAATCGGGATTAACAGGGTTGCCGACAACCTCTGTTTTGGAGGCGTCGCATTTTATGGGTTTTGCCAAAGGGAAACTCAAAAATACCTTATCCACTACAGGAGCAAGCATCTTTGTAGAGACTCCCGCATAGGCGTTCTGTTCATGTATAACGGTTTTTATACCCATCTTGGCGGCTTGTCTTACTACGGGGGCGCTTACATAACCTCCCGTTCCAAGCACGATGTCGGGCTTGAATTCTTTAATTATCTGTCTTACACGTTCTTTTGCTTTGAGATATTTAAAAGCTGTTTTGATATTATGCTTAACCGCAGAAAAACTCTTTTGTCTACTCAAGCCGGATATCTCAATAAATTTTATATTAAAACCTGCTCTGGGAACAAGGTCAGCCTCTGCGTGTCCTTCCGTTCCTATGAAAAGAACCTCTGTGTCTGGATGTCTTTTAACAAACTCTCTGACAATTGCAAGGGCGGGATTTATATGCCCTGAGGTTCCCCCGCCTGCCGCTAACAGTTTCATAATTTATCCTTTCCGAAAGTTATTCCCTATTTTACTGAGGAAGAACTTCAACCACTTCTCTTTTATCAACCTTGGGAACAGGTTCCAGATCTGCATACCTGGAAATATGCAACATCATACCTACCTCTGCAAGCTGAATCATTATAGCCGTACCACCGTAGCTGAAGAATGGAAGAGAAATACCCGTTACGGGGAATATGCCTGTAACAACCAGCAGATTAAGAACTATCTGAGCGCCAAGGTTACAGGTAATACCTAAAGCCACAAGCGCTTTAAATTTATCTCTCGATCTTAAGGCAATGGTCATACCTCTCCAGATAAAGAGCATAAAGAGAGCAACTATAAGAACTGCTCCTATAAAGCCGAGCTCTTCACACGCAATGGCAAAGATAAAGTCATTCTGAGGCTCGGGAAGATAGAGATATTTCTGTCTTGACATACCTAATCCAACACCGGTCAGACCGCCTGAGCCAATAGCTAAAAACGACTGTGTTATCTGATAATCGTCACCCGAGCTACTGCCTTCCGTAGACATACCCAAAAGAACCTTAACTCGGTTGAGCATATATTCGTTGCTGAAAAGAACCAGCATACAGACGATGAGAATAATAACCAGAATAAGGAGTAACCAACGAACCTTTATTTTACGGGCGGCTACAATCATGGAAAGACTTATTATAGCAATAAGCCCTGCACCCGAAAGATGGGTCTCAAAAAGAATGAGGAAGAAATATGCAAGACAGAGCAAATACGGATATGCTCTCCAAAGAACAATTATCCAGTTTACTTTATTGCGGTCAACTGCCGGAATTTTCGAAAAGGGATGATTTTCGCCCGCAAACCAGGTGGCAAGAACAACTATAAGAGCCAACTTAGCAAATTCAGAGGGCTGAAACTGAAAACCGCCTATATACAACCATCTGCGCTCGTTACTGGCGGTGGGAATAATGTAAAGAGAGATAAGAGCCAATATACATCCCAAAGAAACCACCACAGCACCGCTACGGAGAAGCTTATCGTGACAGAAGGTAAAAAATACCGCAAAAGCCACGCCAACGCAAACCCAACGAAGCTGCTTTGCAAAATAGAAGTAACCGCTTTCTCCGTCATCAATGGCTTTAGCATAGCTTGCCGACAAAAGAACTATCAGACCTATGACAACGAGAGCGATAGCAATAGTAAGATAAACGGCATCTATTCTGCCCGCTCTCTGCCTGATGGTCTTTGCAGTATTTCTATTTGAGGGCTGACGACCCTTTTTTCCTTCATATACCGTTAAATTCGGCATTTGTTTTCCTCCCGTAAAAGGATATCAAAAAAACTTTATTTTACAAGAACAGCCAAAGTGCGGCAAGAGCGCAAGTAATAAATGAAACCGCGGTAAACACACATACGATTTTAACCTCTGACCAGTTACAGAGCTCAAAATGATGATGTATGGGGGTCATCTTAAAGATACGCTTTCCCTTTGTTAACTTGTAATAGGTCTGCTGTATAAGTACAGAGAAGGCCTCTGCAAGATATACGAAGCCTGCAAGGAAAAGCACCATGGGAATGTCAAGACAAAAGGCAACCGTTACGACGATGCCGCCAAGGAACATGGAGCCCGTATCTCCCATGAATACTCTTGCGGGATGCCAGTTAAAGAAGAGATACCCGATCAAGCCGCCGAAAAATGCGCCGGTGAGAATAGCTATATCGGTAGCACCGAAGAATACGGCCACCGCAGTATAAAGTGCCATTACGGGAAGAGTTACGGATGCGGCAAGACCGTCAATCCCGTCTGTCAAGTTACAACCATTGACAAAGCCTATAAATGCAACAAAGGCAAAAACATAATAAAGAAATGAAAGTTCAAGTCTGTGATCGGTAAAGGGAATAAGAACAGAGGTATCTCCTCCGTTACGAATAGCGATAAAAACGATAAAAGCTATTCCTATAAGGCTCTGAACCACTATCTTCTGCTTCTCGGTAAGGCCCTGATTGTGTTTCTGCTTTATTTTTGTAAAATCATCGGCAAAGCCCATAACTCCCAGAAGAATGGATACCAAGAGTGCCATAAAAGGAGCACCTAAAAACATTTCTCCGAAGAAATTATCGCCCTTTGAATAATGCCAGATACCCAATATCAAAAAGGATACTGCAGTTGATAGGATAAAAATTAAACCGCCCATAGTGGGAACGCCCTGCTTATTTTTATGCCAGGTAGGGCCGTATTCGGTTATTATCTGCTGTCCAAACTTGAGAATTCTCAGTTTTTTTATAAGAATGGGCGCGCAAGCAGTAGCCAAAAGAAGAGAGAGAGCCACGCCTATTACCACAAGTTGTATACTCATAATTTTTTCCTTTCATTTACCAGGCATTAAGCCAAAAATCCTTTTATAACCTCTTCGGCGTGCATTCCGCGGGATGCCTTAAACAAAATCCCGTCGCCCTCTGCGGCTACAGAAGAAAGTATCTCCGCCGCATGAGATGTGTCTTTTGCAACAAAAATACTATCCTCGGAAACGCCCGCAGCTTGTGCACCGCGAATGTAATCATCTGCAAAATTTCCGTAAGCAATTACAACGTCTATCCCACTCAAGGCCTCTCCAACCTCATAATGAAGCTGAGAAGAATACTCGCCAAGCTCAAGCATATCTCCTATAACGGCTATTCTTTTTCCGCTACAATCAAGATTTCTCAAAAGGTCAAAAGCGGCCTTCATTGAAGAGGGTACGGCATTATAGGTATCGTCGACTATTGTGACACCCTTTTCGGCATACACCTTCTGTCTGCCCGCAGCACCCTCAAAGTTCAGAAGCCCTCGGCATATCTCTTCCTCGGAAAGCCCCACATAAAGGGCGGCGGTTACAGCGGCAAGAGAATCGTACACGTAATGCAAACCGCTTACAGGAAGGGTCACCGCAAAAGACTTATCACCGTAAACAACTCTATAGCTCATACTGTCGGCTTTTTGTTCAATATCAACGGCTTTTACCTGACAGTCCTCGTTATCAATACCGAAGAAAACCACTTTACCGAAAGCGTCTTTACAGGAGGAAAGCATATCGTCGTCGCCGTTAAGAATGAGTACACCGTCGGGTTCAAGCCCTTCAGTTATTTCAAGCTTTGCCTTACGTATGTTCTCTCGGGTTTTAAGATGTTCTATATGGGAATAACCTACGTTTGTAATAATTGCAATGTTTGGTTTCGCTATGCGGGTAAGAACTGATATTTCACCAAGTCCGCTCATCCCCATTTCGGCAACACACACGCCGTCGTCGGGCTCGATACCCAAAACGGTAATGGGAAGTCCCGTTTCACTGTTTTTATTTCCCTGAGTTTTATGGGTCTTATAACGGGAAGAAAATACTGCATGGGTAAATTCTTTTGTGGTGGTCTTACCAACACTACCCGTAATTCCCACAACAAGAGCAGAAGATTTTTCTCTGTGTTTTAATGCAAGCCTTTGAAGGGCGGCAACAGTATCTTCAACCTTTATGCAAGGAATGTCAACGTCTATTTGCTCACTGCACAGTATAGCGCCAGCACCTCTATCAACAGCGCCTTGAACATATTTATGGCCATCGGTGCGTTCCCCTTTTATACAGATAAAGAGGTCACCCTTTTCCACGCTTCTGGAGTCGGTGGCAAAATTTTTAAACACGCCTTTTCCGTTAAGGGCCTTTCCGCCCATTTCATCTGCGGCGGAAAAAGTATCTCTCTTTATCATGATAATTGTGCCTTTCTCGATTATTCTTTATATTCCAGAGCTTCGGATATTATCTTACGCTCGTCAAACTCTATCTTTTGTGTCCCAATTATTTGGTACTCCTCATGGCCCTTTCCGGCTATAAGAACCAGGTCACCTTTTTTTGCTTCCAATATCCCCTTAATTATGGCCGCCCTTCTGTCGGGGATAACCTCGACGGGACTTCTTGGAGAAATACCCGATAAAATATCATTGACTATGCCTATACGGGATTCGGTACGGGGATTGTCGGAAGTAACTATAACATAATCACTGTTAGAATAGGCTATCTGTCCCATTAAAGGTCGCTTTGATTTATCCCTGTCGCCACCGCATCCGAAGATGCAAATTATACGCCCCTTTACAAAAGCCCTTAGGGCAAGAAGTATATTCAAAAGGCCGTCGGGGGTATGGGCATAATCTATAATCACAGAGAAATCTCTATTAGTGGGAACGACCTCGCACCGACCTCTTACCCCAGTAAAGCTTTTAAGAGCTTCCGCAACGGCATCAGGGTCAAATCCCAACGTACAAGCTGTAGCAAAAGCACTCAAGGCATTGTACGCGTTAAAAATACCGGGAAGGGATATTTCCAAATTATAAGTACGGCCATCGTACAGAACCTCAAATCGAGTTCCCATACCCTTTTCGGAGGAAAATTTTACGTCTTTCCCCTGAAAATCCCCCTCTTTTTCAAAAGAAAAGGTTGTTACACCGGGAAGAGCAACTATCCTGTCAAAGAAGCCGCAATCGGCATTTACTATTCTGTGAGATGCCATAGAAAGAAGCTTAAACTTTGCATCTCTGTATTCTTGCATAGTTTTGTGGTAATCGAGATGGTCCACAGACAAATTGGTGAAAACACAGGCTTCGAACTCGATTCCGTAAACCCGTTTCTGGTCAAGCGCCTGAGAGGAAACCTCCATCACCCCGAATTCAGCACCACTGTCCTTTATAAGGGAGAGCTGTTTGTGTAAGAGAAGGGGTTCGGGGGTTGTATACTCAACCGCTTCCCTTGTTCCGCTGTGGGATATGTAGCCTGTAGTTCCCAAAATAGCGGTTCTATGCCCCAAGGTGTTAAGAATATGACCTAACATATAAGACGTGGTTGTCTTACCGTTGGTTCCCGTAATCCCTATAAGTTTAAGGCTGTCTGAGGGTCTTCCGTAAAACTCCCCCGCAAATAGAGCAAGTGCTTTTCTAACGCTGGAAACTCTTACTGTTACTGCCCCACTGACATTAATGGGCTTTTCAACAAGTAAAGCCACCGCGCCTAATTCCACCGCCTTTTGGCAAAGGCTGTGACCGTCAAATTTCATTCCGGGAATGGCAACGAAAAGGCTACCTGGAATAACATCTGAAAGGTTGGTAAATATGGAAGATATTTCCGGGTCAGGATTGGGAGCACCGTTCAGATTCACCTCATCGGGTACAAATTCCCCAAACAGGTCTGTAAGCTTCATAAAAGTCATCTCCGATTTAACTCATTATTGTTACGGATAAGACTTCCTGAATTTTATCATTCCTTATTATTCCATTGTTACAGTTACTACGGTTGCCAAAGACACCTCTTCTCCGGCTTCGTGGGATTGCTTTTTGACCTTTACTCCGGGAAGATTTATATTTTCACCAACTATTCTTATGTTCAGGCCTGCCTGAAGAAGCTGTCTATTAGCCTCTGCGGCCGTAAGTCCTATAAGATTGGGGACTTCCGTCTTTCTGGAAGCTTCCACATTGTCGGTAAAGAGAACTACTGTAGCGCCTGCAGGGAGATCCTTGCTGGAAGCAGGAAGCTGATAGGTAACTACGGCATCGTTATTAGTATTTCCTATTACCTTTGTAACAAGGCCTGCTGCAAGTATTGCCTTTTTTGCCTCAGCAAGAGTAAGATCTCTTACATGGGGAACGTCAACGTAAGCCGTGCTTTCATTATCGCCGTAATCAGGTTCAATATTAAGGTGGTCAAGAGCCTCACCCAAAACCTTCTTTGCAAGAGGCGCGGCTATTGCTGAACCGTAACGAACTTCCGAATTAGGTTCGTCGACTATAACGAGAACACAAACCTGAGGGTCGTCAGCGGGAGCAAAGCCTATAAAGGATGCGATTCTTTTATCTGCCAGACCTTCTTCATTAAGGGAGTCAAGTTTTTCCGAAGTACCGGTTTTACCGGCTATTCTATAACCTTCAAGGTATGCCATTTTACCGTGTTCTACAGTGTATTCAAGATATTCGCAAAGAATATCCGACGTACGCTGAGACACCGTCTGCTTAACCACCTGAGGGCTGTTACTTAAAACTATATTTCCGTTATTGTCAATAATTTCCTTTATTATATAAGGCTGCATATAATAGCCGTCGTTAGCAACAGAGCAAACAGCACTTAT
>JAZRLW010000176.1:0-3971 GCA_045647025.1 Eubacteriales bacterium | reverse complement strand
CAGGGGTAGGATTATTGTTTTTTGCGTTCCTACGGCCAAAAAGTCGTTGTTGCCCTGGACTCTGATAAAGGACACGGGATAGCTTCTCTCCAACTCCTCAATATCCCTTATTCCGTCGCCCAAAAAGATAACGTCCCTGTTTGGGTGGCGGTAAAGAACCTCTTCAATTGCGCTTTTTCTTCCGTGGGAGTCGGATATAACGATATACTGCATATAAAACCTCTATTCCTCTTGACAAAATTTTCCCTTTCGGCATAGGATGTTAATACAGACTTTCTGAAGGGAACGAATTATATGAATAACGACATATTTGATAAGGTGGATAAGGATAAGCTGGAAAAGGCCGTACAGCTCCTTAAGGACAAATTGGGCCCTGTCGCAGCCGCAAAAATTGACTCTACCATGTCCGACCCGCAGATGATAAAAAACCTTACCTCAAAAATGAGCCAAAAGGATATGGATAACGTCATAAGGCTCATAAACAATCCCATGGCCATGAAGGCTCTGCTTTCCTCCCCCAAGGTGGCGGATCTTGTAAAGCAGTTTATGGATAAAGGGGGCGGGCGTGAAAGATGACCTGTTCTGATAAGAGGCGTTGCAATCTTCACGCCAAAATTAAACTTTTTCTTCGAAAAAATTTAATTTGTTTTTGCGTTGCCGTAAACGGCAACAATAAGGAGGTGTAGACTATGGACGATATGCTTTCCCAGATCTCCAATATTCTTGAAAACCCCGATGCCCTTGATAAGATAAAGTCCATAGCCGCCGAGCTTGGCGGGGGTATGGCGGGCGGGGGAGGTGCTTCATCTTCCGCACCTTCCGAAGGGGGTGGCTCATCCGCATCCTCATTTTCCGAGGCGGCAGGGCTGCTTTCGGGACTTAATATCAACTTTGACGGCTCCCGCGCCATTGCTCTCCTGGAGGCAATAAGGCCATTTATGAGGGAGTCGCGGGTGCCAAAGGTCAACACCGCCATTAAGGCCGTGCAGATGATGGGCGTTCTTTCAAAGCTAAAGTAATTGGCATGAAAGATATTTTATGTGACATGGGGAATTGTTATGGATAATATTGGCAAAATGTATAACTCATCGGGGCATAGCTCTTCGGCGGGCTACCCCTACGCAAGGGAGAGTGTTCCTCGTCAGATACCCTCTCATACCGAGAACTTTTACCGCACCCTGCGGGAGGCCTCAAATCAACCCAAAAAGGCTGAACCTACCCTCGAAAAACCCGAATCTTCCCCCGCAGTGGGAGAATCCCGTCAGACAGTGGGGATTCTTTCCTCTCTGGGGCTTTCGGGTGGCCACTCCCTTGGGGGCAGTCTTGGCTCAAGCCTCTCCTCTCTTATGAAAAAGATAGGGGACGACGACATCCTGCTCCTGCTTATGATAGTCCTGCTCCTTAACGAAAACAAGCAGGACGATTACCTCATACTTATCATTCTTGCGGTTATTTTATTAACCTGAGGCTATGCCTTATTATACCATAAAAAATCGGGCCATTCAATAGGAATGGCCCGAAATTTTTGTTATGTTTGGGGATTATTTTACAAGAGCTTTCTTTACCGTTAACCAAGCGGCACATACAAGTAGGGGAATTACCGCAAGGATAAGATAGGTGGACGAAGAATCGGCGGTGTCGGGGATTTCGGTGTAATCTTTACCGCTGATCTCTTCATAGATGATTCCGCTGTATATGTGATATCCCAAGTCAGCGTCATAAACGTCTAACCCTTCGGTATACTCATTGGCACTAAAATCCTTATCAATGATTACAAGGGCTGACTTTGTGCCCGTCAAGTTCTTGTTTTCATCGTATACAGGCAGAGTTACGTTTGCTTTTACGGTGTTTTTATCCGTATAAGTCACCTTGATAGAAACGTTTTCGTCCGAAAGATCATATCCGAGAACATTTTTGTTTTCAGACATCAGACGGCTGATATTATATACTGCAGTGCAATAATTTTTAAACTCGTCTACTTCCATAAAGCCGCCCTTATAGTCAAGATAATAGTCTTTTTTCTTGTATTCGGGGCGATTGTCAATAATATTGCTTCGTGTAAAAAAGTTTGTATCGTTAGTGTCGAGCAGATAGAATTCAGCAGACTCTACATCATACTTCCAAAGCTCTACACGGTAAACCGAATAACCGGCTTCGTGATCATATCGGATATATCTGCCGTATACGTTTTCGGCAAATTCAAAGGTTCTGATGTAACCGATTTTCCTTTCAATACGGTCACTGCCGAATGCTAAATCCCCGTCCGGAGTAAAGCGATAGAGAATACCGTCTTCGCCTCTTATCCAGTCGTTATACAGGGCTTTATAGAGCATATTTTCGGCAAAAATGCCTTCGGCTTTTGCTACAAATGCATTCCAATCTCTATATTCTTCTGTAGTTATTCTGTAGGTTTTGTTCTGTCCGTAGCCAACAGATACGTTAGGAGCATCCGACTCTGCAGGTAACATATAGACATAATCCATGAACGCATCTACATCGTTCCGTCGCTCATCAAGCGCTTTTTCAACTTCGTCAATAGATAACGTATTTGCGGAAAATGAAAATAGACATGTTGTGATTAATAATACGACAGTAAGAACGAATATAAATGTTTTCTTCATAGCTAAACCACCTTTAATTAAATACTCTATATTTTGTTATTGTATTCATACTTCTAACTTGCTTTTCTACAAAGTATGTATATAGAGGTACGTTGTAATAGTTGCTTATTGTAGAATTTCCGTTTCTTCCAGAGTCAAATACTCGAGGCTGCCCGTTAACATTTTTTACAACAATCGCATGATTTGATGCAACAGTAAGCAGGATACCTTCTGAATTATTAGCTAAAGCCGTACTGATTTGTCCGAGTAATGCATTATATTTTGCATCCAAAGAGGTCTGCGAGCTTATGCCGCTTAGCTGTATTTCAGTAACAGTTCCACCTGCTTTATACTTTTGTAAAAGTGTTGTATAATCATCAACATATACAGAAATATTAGACGCATACACGTATTTATACTGTCCTGAACTAGTGAAAGTATAGTGTCTGCCATTTAAATTGTTTTCAACTAAAAATGCTGAGTACGGATCGGCAAACAGATTAGAGGGGGCAAAAATACCTACACTGTTTATAAGTTTATCATATTCAACGGCGGTTAGTGCTGATAAACTTCTAATATCTGATAATGCTGTTCTGCTATAAAGCCCCATGTTTGCTATTATGAGAGAAGAAGCTGTCATAAAACAACTTGAGGATAAGCAGTGATCGGGTTGAGTATTGCCTGTTACATAGTTAGCAAAAACAGGTCTTGCAGAAGAATTGTATAAGGATGATGCAATGTTCAGGTTTTTACTATCCCAATACATTGTGCCAGAGGTCGATGTGGACATCCATTGCGGATACCATCTGGGAGAAACCGTGGAAATAAGTCCCATAACCGCAATTCCGTCATCGCTTGTGCCCTCTACGGTAAAAACGTAGGTCATACCCTCGTTAGCATAAAATCTGTTAAACACAGCCTCGGAGTGGCGGCTGCCTGCGGAGAGGTATTCGGGACGGGCTTCAATATCTGCAACGGTGGCTCCGTCGGATACCTTCTTTACGGTTATCTTGGCATCGGTGGCCTCGGGGCTGTAAAGGACTGTATCAACAAAGCCGCTTTCTGTAGCGGTAAAGGTATAATACTTATTCTTTCCCGCCTCAACGTTAAGATATACAGTGGAGTTATCGGTTATTTCGGCTACAGGCTTTGAGAAGGTCTCTGTGGGGATGCCCTTTTCAAATATTGCATCTGCCTCGGCCTTAAGGTCGGTAATATCAATGACTGTAGCCTCACAGTAGAGGGTGTAATCCTCATTAAATGCTATGCCGAAATTGCCTATATATTCGCGGGTCTCCGCAACGCCTCTTGCATTCTGTTCAACGGTAAATTCCGCGGTATATACTACACCTGTCTTAAGGCCGGAATAGG
>JAZRLW010000175.1:0-1904 GCA_045647025.1 Eubacteriales bacterium | reverse complement strand
GGTGGGCTCGTCCATTATAACTATCTCCTGCTCCCCTGCAAAAACACGGGCAATAGATATCTTTTGAGCTTCACCGCCGGAAAACATAGCGCCGTCAGTATCAAATTCCTTTGTTACGACGGTATCCATACCGTGAGGAAGGGATTCAATCTTCTCCCCTATACCACTCTGTTCAAGGGCGTATTTTATCTTCTCACGGGATTCATCGGTGACTTCACCGCCCAGGGTGACGTTCTCTGCCACGCTGACGGCAAAGAGTCTGTAATCCTGAAATACCGTACCGAAGAGTCCGCGATAAGTAGATAGACGATATTCTTTAACGTTTCTGCCGTTAAGAAGCAGCTCTCCCCCATCGGGGTCGTAAAGCCTCATAAGGAGCTTAACGAGAGTGGATTTTCCCGCGCCGTTGTGCCCGACGATAGCAATTCTCTCACCCTTGGATATACTCATGTTTACGTTTTTGAGTACGGGAGATTCACTCTTGTACCCGAAGGTAAGGTCACGCAGTTGAAGACTCTGAAAATCCTCTGCGGGAATGGCTTTTTCGTCCTCTGATATAACCGTTTCGTACTCAAGAAAAGCACGGAGATTATCTATGTAGAGAGAATTTTCGTCAAGCTTAAAGAAGACATTTCCCACACTGTCAAGACCGTAGGCCACGTTAGCAAGAGAATTAATAACCACAAAGCAGTCGCCAACCAACATTGTCTTTGCCGCCAGGGTCTTGTAGGCCGCCAAAACTATGGTACCGGTATTTATTATAAGTTCGTAGACAACGTCAAACAGATAGCTGAAAAACATCAGCTTATAGCCGTACTTATTAACAAGTGCCTTAAGCTCGGCAACGCTGGTATTCATTCGCTTGAACATGACCTTCCACATCTCGGTAAGGCGCATTTCCTTTGCAAAATCGTTAAGATAGAAGGTTCTGCGGACATAGTCCCGCTGACGGCCTGTCTCCTTATTTTGCATATTATAATCAAACCCTATTCGATTACGTCTTTTCCCAGTTAACATCGTGCATATCAAAGGGAGTACCGTAACTATAAGGAATACAGGATCAATGGTTGCTATAAGAGCGCTGACGGCACCTATGTTAAAAACACAATAAATCAGACTGCAGATATTATTCAGCACCGCGTAAGCCTTATCCGTGGCACTACCCGTAGCCTTGACGTAAACATCGTAAAAATCGGCGTTTTCAAAGCAGAGCAGGTCAACTTCAACCGCCTTTTGCTGGAGTATGTTACGGAAATAAGCGTCTATTCTGGGCTTTGTTACTTCCCGATAGTATGACATACCGATATTAAAAAACAGACAAAGCATGGCATAGCCGAATATAAAAGCCATGGGAATTAGGATATCCTTAAGTTCCTTTCCCTCCTGAAGTGCGTTAAGAGCATATTGGTACAGGTAAGTAAAGGTAAGGAATCCGTTTACGCTGTTTAGCACCGTACTTACAAGGCCCGCAATAACATATCCCTTACTTGCTCGCCACAAGAGGCCGAGCATATAACGGTTGTTATGGAACGTACGTTTCCAATCTATCCTTTTACTTTTTTCTTTAGCCATAGTTCCCCCGAGCCCCAAATATTGTATGTTGAGGGGGCCCTTTTCAACAGTATACACCATTTTTTTGACAATTTCAAGTGGGAGTGTTGATTATATTTATTTTTTATACCAACAGTTTCACAAAACGACGTGGCCGCTACTAAAAATGCAAATACTTTTTTAAACTTGGGGGCAAGGGCTTGATTTTGGCAGAAAATTGCTATATAATACAAGTGATTTATTAAGATAAAATAAGGAGAAAGGGAACGAATGGGCAATAACAGCAAAAAAGCCTGGCTTTATCTTTTGCCGGCAATGATATTCCTTGGGGTATTTATGGTATACCCTCTTAT
>JAZRLW010000174.1:0-4376 GCA_045647025.1 Eubacteriales bacterium | reverse complement strand
GGTAAAGTCTCTCAATGAATATCTTAACCAGTACAAAGCAGCTGACGAGGTATCAAAGGATATAACCAAAAGACTTATTAACCTCGAAGAAAAACTTGCCGTAGATATGCGAGGATTTCTTTAATAGGGGAGCAACATCCTTCGGGATGTTGTTTTTTATGCTCAAAACTGTTGAAAAGTTCACATATACCCTTTATACTGTTTTTAAGTGTATTAAGGACGGATATTAGTTATGGATAAGAAATCAATAAAAGTACTTATGATTGGCAACAGCCTTAGTCGCGATGCGTCAACCCATTTGTGTGAATTTTTAATGGAAGCAGGGTATGAAGATGCCGTTGTTGCCCACATAGCCGTAGGTGGCTGCTCTATTTCAAGCCATTGGAAAAAGACCTGTGCAAAGGATAGTGACTACGGGTATACGAAAAACGTTAAGGGCGAAGTTGAACATATGGAAACCACTATGGACTATGCTTTGCAGGATGAAGAGTGGGATATAGTCACCTTTCAGCAGGCAACCATCAAGGCTGCATTCCCTGAAACATTTGAAGATTTTCAACCTTTGACCTCTTACGTCAGGGCTAACATTAAGAATAAGGATGCCAAATTCCTTTGGTACTTGACCTGGCCATTTGGTCCTAAATGTGAAAGACCCAAATTTGTGGAAGTCTTTGAGCAGGACCCCAGAAAGATGTTTGCGGCCATTATTGATACCCTCCAGACAGTGGTTCTTAAAAACCCCGATATAGACGGTTTTGTTCCTGCGGGTACAGCCTTTATGAATATGTCTACTTCCTATATGGGGGACGTTCACGAGGATGGTGTCCATGCAAGTCTGTTTGTGGGCAGATACGTGGCGGCTATGACCTTTGCTGCCTACATCACCGGCCTTCCTGTTGAAACATTTGGTGTTACATACCATCCCGAATTCTGTATGTACCGCTGTTTGGATGCGGCAAGAGAGGCCGTAGCCAACGCCATTGCCAATCCTCTTGTGGAGACCCCCTCAAAGCTTACCCAACCCAAGCCTCTTAAGGTACTTGCAATAGGTAATAGCTTCAGCGAAGACTCTATGAAATATCTTTGGGATATCCTTAACGGTGCAGGGATTGATTCTACCGTGGGATTTCTCCATATAGGTAGCTGTTCCATAGATCAGCATTGGGAGTTGGCTTGTTCTGGAGAAGAGAAGTACGAGTATCATAAAAAGAACTCTCCCGAACCTTGGAAGGTAGTTAAATCAAGCCTTATAAACGGCGTTACCGATGAGGATTGGGATGCAATCGTTTTCTATCAGAACGCCTTTAATTTTGGATTTGCTGATACATATGGAAACCTTGAAAATCTTCTTGATTTCGTTGAGAAAAACAAGACCAATAAAAACGCTAAGTTCCTTTGGCATCTTACCTGGGCATATCAGGGTGACTTCGTTGACTGGAGATTCGAAAAGTACGATAACGACCAGGAAAAAATGTACGATTCCCATATTGATATCTGTAAGGACTTCATTCTTCCCAATAAGAGATTTAACGGCATAATTCCCACAGGTACGGTTATTCAGGGAATGAGAACTTCCTACCTTGGCGATACTCTTACCCGTGACGGATACCATCTGAGTTACGATATAGGCAGATATGCCGCGGCTCTTTCCTGGGCGGTTTACCTTATCGGTATGCCTACCAGACGTTTTGGATGGATCCCCGAAGAGTATATGGAAACAATAGAGCCAGTAATGCCCATAATTATTGATGCTATCTACTATGCAATGCGTCAGCCCTATTCCTTCAGAGTTTCCAAATATACCGCCAGCGTTGAGTTTGGTCTTGATACTGACTATACCAAAAACAAAGAGTAATACGGAGGTTTAGCGTGAAAGATAAACTGCACCAATTAGATATGGTGCTCTCTTCACGCATAAATTAAATATTTTCTCCGAAAATCTTTAATTTTTTTGAGTCGCCGTAAACGGCGACACGGAGGGATTATAATGAGAAAAGACCTTGGTGCAAAGCCCTATATGTATCCGCTTCCCGTACTTATTATAGCAGCTTATGATGAAAACGGGGTGCCAAATGCTATGAACGCCGCTTGGGGAACCGTATGTGACTCCAATAAGGTTTTCCTTTGCTTGAGTGCAGGACATAAGACGGTGAAAAATATTCTCTCAAAAGGCGCATTTACCGTAAGTATGGCCA
The DNA here is from genome assembly GCA_045647025.1 of Eubacteriales bacterium. Lineage (GTDB taxonomy): Bacteria > Bacillota > Clostridia > Oscillospirales > UBA644 > JAZQLP01. The sequence continues at coordinate 2,181 of JAZRLW010000174.1, read as the reverse complement.
CCGCAGAGCATACAGTTGCCGCCGATTATTTGGGTGTGGTATCGGGAAATAAGGTGCCCGATAAGTTCGAAAAGTCGGGTCTCCACGCTTCAAAAAGCGAAAAAGTTGATGCTCCCATAATAGATGAATTTCCCTTGGCTTTCGAGTGTAAGCTTCTGAGCTTTGACGAAGAAAACGACTACATGATAGGGGAGATAGTCAATGTTTCCATTGACGAAAATATCCTTACCGAGGACGGCAAGGTGGATACGGCAATCTTTAAGCCCCTTATATACGATTCTGTAAACCATGATTACCGTGTTATGGGCGAGGCTGTTGGCAAGGCCTTTTCCGACGGAAAGAAAATTAAGTAATACTGTGAAAAAGCACTCGGAGAATTTCCGAGTGCTTTCTTTATTTCTGCAACGTATCTCTATACATTTTGGGTGTAACGCCCGTATGCTTTTTGAACATCTTTGAAAAGTAGTGTACGTCAAGGATACCGCATTGCTGGGCAATCGTCTGTACCTGTAGTCTGGTGGTCTCAAGCAGCTTCATTGCCGTTTCCATTCTTTTCCTGTTTACGTATTCCGTAAGGGTTTGACCTGTTTCTTTTTTGAAAATCGTAGATAGATAACTGGGGTTAATGTCCAGCATTTTAGCGATTCCTGCAAGACTTAAATCAGCCGTAAGGTCGTATTCTATAACGGTAATAGCCTTTTGTACGGGAAGGGAATAGCTCTTGGTTGAATGTTTCTTTACCAGCTTGCAATATCCGTTTATCATCTCAAGCATAAGCTCGCCCGCTTGTTCCACTCCTCGCAGGTTCTCAATCTTTGCGGCAAATCTTGAAGATGTCTTGTCTATGTATATGGGGTGTACTCCGCCGTTTTCAGCCGCCTTTCGGAGGAGAGTGTTCATAATTATGGTATAGTTTTTTGTGTTTCGCAGGTTGTCCGAGAGTCTTTGCTCTAAGTTATGAGCTGAAAACATGGCTGTCATTCCTTTAAGTTTATCTGCATCGCCCTTCGTTACGGCTGCAAGCATTTTATTTTCAAACTTATACCGTTCCTCCGTCATTTTAATTTTCCAGGACATAACGTCCGGGGTGGTAGGTGATGAGTCTGTATACCAATCCGGTGACTCGTCGGATGCGCTGTTGACCTCTCTTACCGAAACCTTGTTTACCTTCCACAGCGTTTCACAGAATACGTCTATCATGGTGAATATGTGACTGTCTGTGGGAAAATAAAGTATGGAACTGTAATACTTTTCAACGTCTTGGGTGAGTGTGGCGGGAATATTCGCCTGCTCAATCATAGAAAGTATTTGCTCTCGGTCAAGGGGAGTAGGGTGAAAGGGGCCGATAAACAATGTGATGTCCTCGTCAGCTTCGGATAAACTGAAAAAGATGTATCTTGTGTTGAATTTGTCAGAAAGCTTGTATATGGTTTTCTTTTCAAGCGGGAAAAGATTGTTTGATATATACTGTCCAAGCCCCATGGATGCTCCAAGCATACGGCGGATACCCATATCAAGCTCCTGTTGTTCAAAAGCGTCAGCGTCAAGCATAAGAACTCTAATGTGACATCTTTCCAGGGTGGAGCATAATAATTTCAGATTGTCGGAGATAGGCATGACCGTTTGCCCTCCTTTAATGAGACTTGTTTTCATCATTTAGTATACAATGAAATAATACAGAACTTTATGTACATATTATAGTAGAGTCGAACATTAATGTCAATGACTTTTTTGTGTTTTTCATAAAAATAATACAACAAATTCTAAAAAAAATCCTCACGGTAGGAATCTTTGAATTGGTATAATTGATACATAAGGGCTTTTTATGCCCGAAAAAAGATTGAAAGAGGCAAATAGCATGAAAAAACAAGTACAATTAGATGCTAACGGCAAGCGCAAGTTTGGTATGCGCGACTGTCTGGCATATGCTGCAGGCGACCTTGGCTGTAACATGAGTTTCGCGCTTAAGGGCACAATGTCTATTTTCTGGACACAGTTTATGGGAATGGACCTTTGGTATGCTCTTCTTCTTATCGTGGTTCAGGTTTGGGACGCTATTAACGACCCCCTTATCGGTTCTATTGTTGACTCTGACAGACGTAAGTACAAGAGAAACAAGTTCCTCGCTTACATCTGGGCAGGTTCTATCGGTCTTATAATTGGCGGCGCTTGTTGCTTCCT
>JAZRLW010000173.1:0-3218 GCA_045647025.1 Eubacteriales bacterium | reverse complement strand
GAGGTAAGAGAGCCTGAAAGCAAGCCTGTAACCATTGCGGTAAGTTCATCGTGAGGAGTGTCGCTTATAAGTCTGCCAAGGAAGATACATCCTGTAGCGGCAAGACCACCTGCAACGATAATAACGAGTCCGAGAAGAACGTAGGACTTAAAGTTTTTCTTCATATTGCCGAAGAATTTAGGACCGGCAATAAAACCTACGGATGTTACAAAGAGTATAAGTCCAAGATTTTCAACGATTTTCAGAGCGTTTTTTGTAGCTTCAACACTTCCGAACTGAGCCGTAAGCTGGTCGTAGAAGAGGCAACCGAAAATAATAGCGACAATAAATACGCCTGCAGTACCGAGAGAGATGTTCTTTATGGTGATGCGTCCGAAAGCGTAGCCGATAGCGGCTATTACAAGGACACAGAACATAAGAAACGATACTCCCTGAATGGAGATAACTCCATTAAAAAGATTCATTTTACATGAACTCCTTTATATATTCTTTTGATTTGTATAGTTGGGAAGAAGCTTGGGGGATACTACGTCGGTAGATATGCCGGCTTCTTCAATTTCTTTTTCAAACTTGGCAATGTGAGCAAGAGTAAGTTCGCCAACAGTGGTTTCCTTGCTCTTTGCAGCTGCATTTTTACCTGCGCTACGGCCAAATACGATGATGTCGAGCAGAGAGTTACCCATAAGTCTGTTTCTACCGTGGATACCGCCCACAGCTTCACCTGCAACAAAGAGATTGTTGATCTTTGTGGTCATGCAGTCTTCGCTGATGTCAAGACCGCCGTTCTGATAGTGAAGGGTGGGGTATACAAGGATAGGCTCTTTACGGATATCAATACCGTACTTGTCGAACATTCTCCACATTGCGGGAATTCTCTTCATGATAGTTCCTTCGCCGCCGATCTTTTCGATCATGGGGGTGTCGAGCCATACGCCCTGGCCGTCACCTGTGCTTACACCGTTGCCTCTGGTGGAGCATTCTCTTATGATGGATGCTGCTGCAACGTCACGGGTTTCAAGAGGATGCATAAATACTTCGCCCTTAACGTTTACAAGCTTTGCACCAAGAGAACGTACCTTTTCAGTAACGAGAGCACCGAAGATCTGTTCGGGATATGCCGCGCCGGTGGGATGATACTGAAGGGTATCTGCATAAAGGAGGTTTGCACCTGCTCTGTAACCCAGTACCAGACCGTCAGCAGTAGCACCATAATGGTTAGAGGTGGGGAAGCCCTGATAGTGCATACGACCTGCACCGCCGGTAGCGATTATAACGGTCTTTGCTCTGGCAACAAGGAGTTCTCTTGTTTCCATATTCATAAGAACCGCACCTGCGGCATTGCCGTTGGTATCAAGGATAAGCTCTATTGCGGAAGTGAAGTCAACAACGGGAATGTTTCTGTTAAGAACTTCATCGCGGAGAGTTCTCATTATTTCTGCGCCGGAGTAGTCCTTTGCAGCATGCATTCTTTTTCTGGAGGTTCCGCCGCCGTGGGTGGTTACCATGTTGCCTTCTGCGTCCTTGTCAAATTCAACGCCAAGGTCGCTAAGCCACTGTATTGCTTCGGGAGCATCGCATACGAGCTTGGAGAGAAGTTCTCTCTTTGCCGCAAAATGTCCACCACCGAAAGCGTCAACGTAGTGAATAGCAGGGGAGTCGTTGGGCTTATCTGCTGCCTGAATGCCGCCTTCTGCCATCATGGTGTTAGCATCACCTATACGGAGCTTGGTTACGATCATAACGCTTGCTCCTGCTTCATGGGCTTCGATAGCTGCAGAAGAGCCTGCGCCGCCGCCACCGATAACGAGAACGTCTACGTCATAATCGGGAGCAGACAGGTCTACGTCTTCAGCCTTGATACGGCTGTGAGCCTGAAGGGTTTCTGCAAGTTCCTTGGGAACCTTTTCGCCCTTGTTGGGGCCTATTTGAAGTACTTCAAATTCGTCTGTTTTATAGTCGGGATGATAAGCTGCAAGAAGGTCTTCCTTCTGCTGTGCTGTCATACGAGCGGGTTCAAGGGCGATATTCTTTTCTCTTGCCTCTTCAACCGCTTTTATAGACTGCTGAAAAAATTCAGAATACATTGTTTTCGCCCTCCTTACTTCTCGATTTCTCTGTTGTTGTAAAGTTCTTTAAGCTCAGATACGGGCTTCTGCATGAGAGCCTCAATGAGCTCGGTAAATGTGCCGTCGTTTATTTCCTGAACTCTGTTTTCCAGATGGTCGCATTTGGGTGCGAGATACTTACCGTTTATTCTACGGGCAAGCATAGCAACCTGGGGATGAGAGATTCCTGCAGGGCAACGTGAAGAGCAAACTCCGCACATTACGCAGTCAAAGGATTCTTCAGCACACTTTTCAAAGTCGCCTCTCTGGGCATATGCAATATACTGCATTACGTTAAGGCCCTGAGTACAGCTCTTTGTACAAGCGTTACAGCCTATGCAAGCGTAGATTTCGGGATAAAGCTGCATCATAACCTGCTCGGTAGTCTTTACTTCATTTATGTCATATACCTGCTTTACAAGGGGGAAGAAGGGGAGGGTTGCAATGTACATATTGTCCTCAACCTTAGTCTGACAAGCAAGACAGGATTTCAGTTCACGGTCACCCTTTATACGGTAGATCGTAGCGCAGGCACCGCAGAAGCCGTTACGGCATCCGCATCCTCTTACGAGCTGATAGCCTGCATATTCCATAGCACGCATAATGGTCAGATTCTCGGGAACCTGATATTTTTTTCCAAAAAGGAATATATTTACCATTTTCTCCATATGTAACTCCTTTAATATTCCGTGGGTAATTCGTTGAGTTCGTCAAAACGGAAAACGGGTCCGTCTTTACAAACGTACTTGGCACCAACGTTGCATCGGCCGCATTTGCCCACACCGCATTTCATTCTGAGCTCAAGGGTAGTATAAATCTGAGTTTTATCAAATCCGAGAGCATACAATCCGTCAAGAGTAAACTTGATCATGATGGGAGGACCGCAAAGAACGGCTGTCTTGTTGGTGTCAAAGCCAAGCTCCTTTACATAGTTAGGAACAAAGCCTACATGGCCGTCCCAGCCTTCCTGGGGATTGTCAATGGTCAAATGAACGTCGATACCTTCATCGTTTGCCCACTCGTCAATGATCTCCTTATAATCGAGAAGGTCATCTTTAGTTCTTGAGCCGTAAACAATGTGCATCTTTGCCTATCTTTACGGGTAGTGGCCCG
>JAZRLW010000172.1:0-5045 GCA_045647025.1 Eubacteriales bacterium | reverse complement strand
ACGTTAAACTGAACCGAGCTGCAAGTGCTTTTAAATTTAGTACCCTTTGGGGTAATTATGGATATACTTCCCCGAAGAGATTATTCGCTCCTCTTTGACGAGGACGCTCTTGAGGAGGAGTTTGGCTGTGTGAGAGTGTCGGAAGCTCTTTTTGAAACCTGGCTTCCCCGTACCTACGGCCTTGATACCTTTGATAAAAGCCTTAAAAACCCCAGCAACGGCATCCCTCGCTACGGGGTAACTATCCTTCCTCCCGAAACGGTACTTGAGCTTATAAAAATCATCATTGACGGCCGAAGCGTGTACACCGAAGAGGAAGAAAAACAGACCGACGAGCTCCTTGATATGCTTGGCGCCGTCTACCGCAACGGCGGATATGCCATTTGCTTTGGAGAGAACTGATGAAAAAGTCTGCTAAAAACAAGAATAAACTGTCTACAGCGCCTATAGTCGTTCCCATGATACTCCTTATTATGCAGGCCATATTCCCTTGGGACGTGGTAAATCATAATGCGGTGGTTCATATCCTATTGAGGGTTATACTTTGCGCTCCTTCCATAGTACTGACGTGGCTTGATAAGGATAAAAAGTCCGTACTTATAGGAAGGATCATAACTACTGCCTCACTGTTGCTTATATCCTTTGCCCCCGTTTTTCTTCCGGACAGGGCTGTTGTGGCAACGTATATGGTAATGCCCATAATTTTAGCGGGGCTTCTCCTTGTCTTTATCCACAAGCGGACGGGCTCCACCAGCGGTGCGATCTGGCTTTTAGAGATCATTTATTTCGTTATGGTTCTTATGCTGAGAATTACGGATTATGAGTTTGTTAACGGAATCTTTGCTCCCTACTGGTATATTGGTGTAATCGGTGGCGTTACTGTCAGCGCGATAATTACCTTTATAAGCTACAAGAAAAAGGGTAAGGATCATGGCCTGATAATGGGATTTCTTGTCTATTCGCTTTTGTTGGCCTTTTTCTTTATGTCGATCATTTGCAATCTTAACTACGTCCTTGACACCTCCGAGCCCCAAGAATATACGTTGCCTATTAATGAGGTAGAGTATAAATTCGGCTCAGGAAAATCCCCCGGATATTATAAATTGGCTTTTGCCATTGACGGGGAAGAATATTGGATACGGATAACAAAGATAGATCAGTACGTGAATCAGTATAGGACAGGGGATATTTACACCTTCTATCGCTATGAGGGTGCCCTCGGAGAGCCATTCTTCCTTTCGGGAAAATATAAAAACTGATAGCAAAAAAACAGAACACCCCAATTGGGGTGTTCTTACTTATTATATTTTTCTTGCCTCCAGATAGAATCTCTTATCCTCGGCGTGTCCCATAGAGAAGGTCTTTCTGGGGAGAGCGCCGTCAAGGATAACGGTCTTGAAGAGAAGGTTCTTTTCTGGTCTGGGAAGGATAAAGCCAACGGTGGTTCCGTCAAGCTTTTCTTTTACTGTATCCTCACCGTGGATATAGTCGATGCGGCCGCCCTTTTCGGCTACGTATGCGTCAAGGAACTCCTGCAAACAGCCTACGGAGAGGGAGTGGGAGGGGTTCTTTATGCTTACGTTAAGAACTGTTTCACCACAAAGGAAGAAGAAGTCGCCTTCCTTGGGCAGGTCACCTACTGCGGGGGTCACGGTTGCACCCTCAAAGTGAGTTCTTACAGCCTCAGCTATTTGTTCGGGCTTTATATCAAACACAAGTCTGTGAATGGGCTCAAATTCAAGGGACTCATCGTGAAGATTTACTATTTCCACAAGGGCGAGGCCGTCGTTTGCCCTGCCTTCGGCCTTGGCGGTTTCGTAACAGCTCTTTGCGGTGGCAAGGGAATGGTTTCCGTCGCCCATAGCGTAGATAACGGGGGCCTTATCCTTCAGTCCGTAAAGGGAATCGAAGGTTTCTTTGCTGCCCAGAACGTCCAAAGCCGTCAAAATACCCTCTGCAGCTTGGGAATCGCCCTTTATCTGCCAACCCTTTATGCTACCGCTGTCCTTCATAAGTGTAAAGTCATAAACCTTGTCACTATCCGTTACCTTATCAGCAAGGGGTTCGATAACGGTGTGCTTGCGGTCATCTATAAGTACCATTATATGGGGAAGCTCCAGGGGTGCATCCTTGCGTATTTTTACGCGGGGAGGGATTCTTGAAAGAACGGTGCCCTCGGTGGCACGGATGGGAGAGGTGGAATCCTTACTGTAATCGTACTCGTTAAGGTCTAAAACACCCACCAAGCCCTTACGGATTTTTCCGTTAGCCAAGCGTCTTTCTACGTATACAAAGGAGTCTTCCAAGGTCTGAAAAATGTCCTTATCGCAATAGTCGGCCATGGCCTTGTTTATGGCTTCAATTCTCTCTTCCGCATCCTCGTCCTCAAGGTATACCTCGGGGAGAGTAATACGCAAAGTGGAGGGAGAGGAGCCTACCGCCATATCAACGGCCTCCCAGTATTCGGGCTCGGAGGTGTATTGGTCGCAGGCTACTACGCTCCAGGCTGTCATGTCCGTACCCTTTACAGGCAGGAGTATATCTGCAGGTTTAAAAATTTTCTTCATATAAGTCATCTCGTATTTCTTTTGTTTTAGCTTGCTAAAGTATACCACATTTTTTCGGTCTTGTCAATATCTTATTGACATATAAAGGGGGATGTGGTATAATTAATTATAACTTTTTAAGGAGAAATGCTTATGACTCTTTACATTAAACAAAAGGTCTTTAGCTGGAACGACAAATTCACCGTAAAGGATGCCGACGGCGTAGATAAATACAGGGTGGAGGGTGAGGTATTCACCATTGGCAGAAAGCTCCACGTTTACGATAATTCGGAGCGCGAAGTGATTTTTATTAAGGAACGACTCACATTCTTTATGCCCACGTTTGAAATATACGTTGACGGCAATCTTGTGGGCGAGGTTAAGAGGGAGTTTACCTTCTTCCACCCTAGATATACCGTAACCCTTACCGACGGCAGAAGCATAGCCGTAGACGGGGATTTCTGGGATCACGCTTACAGCGTTACCGAGGGTACAAGCACACTTATGTCGGTAAGCAAGGAGTATTTAACATGGGGCGACAGCTATGCCCTTAACGTGTTCTCTGCCTCCGACGAAAAGCTTGGTCTTGCCATAGTGCTTGCCATTGACTGTGTGCTGGCTTCCCAAAATAACTAAGGAGAAATCGGCGTGAAAGATAATCTACAGAATTAAGATTTTGTGCACTCTTCACGCCTGAATTAAATCTTTTCTTCGAAAATCTTTAATTCGTTTTTACGTTGCCGTTTACGGCAACATGGAGGATTATTATGAAAATAGCAGTTCTTGATGCCGCCACCCTTGGTGAGGATCTTGATCTTTCACCCCTCTCAAGATTCGGAGAGGTGACGGTTTATAAAAATACTTCTCGCGACGAGATATCTCCCCGCCTTCAGGGTATGGACGTGGCTATCGTAAACAAGGTAAAGCTTAATTCCGACACTCTTGTGGGTGTTGATTCCCTTAAGCTTATCTGCGTTTTTGCCACGGGTTACGATAATATCGAGCTACCCTACTGCAAGGAAAAGGGAATAGGAGTCTGCAACGTTGTGGGATATTCCACCCAGAGCGTGGCTCAGCTCACCGTTGCTATGGCTCTTGAGCTGTTTAACCATATGCCCGAGTACACAGACTTTGTCAGAAGCGGCGCCTACACTGAAAGCGGCGTAGCCAACCGCCTTACCCCCGTTTACCATGAGATAGCGGGTAAGACCTGGGGTATAGTAGGCCTTGGAAATATCGGTAAGCAGGTTGCCCGCGTGGCCGAGGCTCTGGGCTGTAAGGTCCTTGCCTTCAAGCGTACCCCCGAGGAGGGATATAACTGCGTGGATATTGAGACCCTGCTCCGTGAGTCGGATATAGTTTCGGTTCATCTGCCCCTCTCTGAAAAGACCTTTAACATAATCTCTCAAAAGAGAATAGCCCTGATGAGGGAAAATGCCATTTTTATCAATGTTGCCCGCGGAGCGGTAGTAGACGAGTTTGCCCTTACAAATGCTGTAAAAATGGGCATGATAGGGGGCATAGGCATCGACGTTTATTCCGCCGAGCCCATGAGCACCACCAGCCCCTATAACGAGATAAAGCACCTGCCCAACGTGTGTCTCACTCCCCATATGGCTTGGGGCTCAGCCGAGGCCAGAGTAAGATGTCTTGAGGATATTTGCAAGAGCATCGAGGCCTTCCAGAAGGGCGAGGAACGTAGCCGCGTTTGTTAGTTTATAACATTGAATATTTGTATGGCGGGGGATTGCTCCCGCCATACTCTTTAAAATGAAACCCACCCGAACAAGCTTTTTACTTATTCGGGTGGGTTTTTAAATGGAGGGTTTTGTTAGTTTTCTTCTCTTCTCTCTTCACCCCAGAAGAACACAGCTACCGTGCCGGGGCCGGTGTGGCTTCCAATGGTGGTGCCGATGCTGTTTATAAGGGGCTTTTCTGTAAGGTTGGGGAATCGTTCTTCTATAAGAGCAGATACTGCCGCTGCGTCCTCAATGCAGTCAGAGTTACAGAGATAGCATTTGCCATTGTATTCCAATCCGTCATCTACGTACTTTTCCATGGTCTTAACTATTTCTTTTATAACCTTGCTCTTGCCCTGTACCTTCTTTTTTGGAATAAGGCGGCCGTTATGGTCAACGTGGAGGAGAGGGCATATGTTAAGTATGCCGCCAAAGAGTCCCGCCGCCTTGGAAACTCTTCCGCCCTTTACAAAGAAGGTAAGGTCGGTGGAGAAGAACCAATGATGGAGACGGCGTTTGTTGTTTTCCGCCCAGTCGCGAAGGTCATCTATATCCATACCACCGTCACGGAGGTCGGCAAGCTTATCCATAAGCAGACCGTAGCCCGAGGATGCTGCAAGGGAGTCAACCACGTATATCTTTCTGTCAGGGTACTGCTCGGAGGCTATGGCGGCGGCGTTTCTGGCCGAGTTTGCCGAGCCCGAGATGCCCGATGAAAGGGTGAGGTGAATCACGTCCTTACCTTCCTTTAAGAAGGAGG
>JAZRLW010000171.1:0-2342 GCA_045647025.1 Eubacteriales bacterium | reverse complement strand
AATTCCGGGAATAGACTCTTTTTGCAAATTAGATACAGGGCTCATAAGAGCGCCTGTGGCTATATAGAGAACGTTTTTATACTTTCTCTGCTGAATCTGAGGAAAGATAGCACCACACATAACGCTGGCAGAACACCCACATCCCGAGCCGCCTGCGTGAGTATCCTGAGTTTTTGGGTCATATATCATTATTCCGCAATCAAACAAGGTATCTCCCGCAAATATTCCGTCCTCTGACAGCATTCTCATCATAAGGTCGTGGCCCACAGTACCCAAGTCACCCGTAAGAATAAGGTCAAAATCATTGGGAGTTTTGCCCGTGTCCTTTAAATATCGGGACAAAGTTCTTGCGGCGGCAGGGGCCATAGCCGCGCCCATATTATTGATATCCGTAATCCCCATATCACAGACCGAACCGGGGCAAAAGTCAACTATTTTGGGCATGTTATCCGACCCGCAAGCAGATAAAAGAGCGCAACCGCTACCCGTAACCGTCCACTGCGCCGTGGGAGGCCGCTGGCTACCGTATTCAAGAGGAAACCGGAACTGTCTTTCCGAAGAACAGAAATGCGATGAAGTAACGGCGAGGGCGTTTTGTGCAAAACCGCCGTCAATACTCATTGAAGCAAGGGTTAGCCCTTCCGCAAACGTCGAACAAGCGCCATACAGTCCGAAAAACTGCATATCAAGATCACGAACACCGTAATTCGAACCAATACACTGATTAAGGAGATCACCTGCGAAGATAAATTCAATGTCCTCGCAAAGGGTTTTTGATTTTGAAATAACATTGTTTATAACCTCTTTCTGAATAAAGGATTCCGCCTTTTCAAAGGTTTCCTGCCCGAAATACTCATCATTGCTGTAATTATTGAACCACTCTCCCAAAGGCCCCTCTTTTTCAAGCTTACCTACATAGGAGTCGTAAGCGGAGATATATATGGGAGAACCCAATTTATAGGTATATTTACCGATCTTTTTCATATATTGTTTCCTCCGTTTACCATATCATTTTGACTATCCAATATATAGCTCCAACCACCGTAGAAGCTATCGTCCCGTAAACGATTACGGGTCCCGCTATAATAAACATCTTTGGAGCCAATCCCAAAACAAGTCCCTCAGCCTTAAACTCCATTGCGGGTGACACCACAGCATTGGCAAAGCCCGTTATGGGTACAAGCGTTCCCGCACCGCCTATTCTTGCTATTCTGTCGTATACGCCAAAACCCGTAAGAAGGGCGCTTAAAAGCACCAACGATACAGAAACCAGAGTGTATGCATCCTTTTCGTAGGCGCCGAGCATAAGATAAAGATTGAGAAGTAACTGACCTATCAGGCATATTCCTCCGCCTATGATAAAGGCAAAGATACAGTCCTTTAAGAAATTTGAGTTTTTACTTACCTTATCGGTAAGGTTTTGATATTCTTTCTGTTTCATAAATATCTCCAAAACTTTTTTTTCACATATCATTTGCAAAAAGGCGCTTTTTATTCCCAATAAAAAAGAGTTGGTTCTCAAACCAACTCTCATATTTTTATAACACGGGTAAAAGACTTCCACTTTCAAACAATGGCGTGATAAGGGGCTCCGACTTTGCAAAAACGGGAGCAATAAGCTGTGACCTTATAAGTTCCTCGTTAAAGCCTCTGCCGTAATATTTTCCGTCACAGAGCAAAAAGTTTGAGGCTCTTTTCATAACGACTTTCATTTTTACCAAATCTTCGTATCTTAATACCGAATACCGTCTTGCCCTTACTATTCTGTCTGCGGATTTAACCCCGATTCCCGGCACCCGCAAAAGCTCAAGATAGTCTGCCTTGTTTACTTCAATGGGGAATTTATCAAGATTTTTCAATGCCCACGAACATTTCGGATCCATTTCAAGAGAAAGATTCTCTGTGGGAGAAACCAACTCGTCAGCATCAAAGCCGTAAAACCTCAACAACCAGTCGGCCTGATAGAGTCTGTTTTCCCTTATAAGATTAGGAGGAACCACGGGCAGCACCGATGAATCCCCCACGGGAATATACGCCGAATAATAAACCCTTTTAAGCGAAAATTGCCTATATAAACGCTCCGTAACCCTCATAATGGTTCCGTCGCTGTCCTTGGTCGCTCCTATTATCATTTGGGTAGTCTGTCCCGCCGGTATCACGCTTCCCCTCTTAAGCTCCCCTTCCTTTTGAGCAATATACAGTTCGGACATTCTTTTCATTGGTGCAGCTATTTCTTCGGTCTTTTTGGAGGGGGCAAGCATCTGAAGGCCCGCCCTTGAAGGAAGCTCCACGTTGACACTCATTCTGTCCACCCATTTGGCCGCTTCGTCAACGAGTATGGT
>JAZRLW010000170.1:0-4581 GCA_045647025.1 Eubacteriales bacterium | reverse complement strand
GCCTTTATCAAAGGTTATATCCACCTTCTCAATGACGGCTATATTTTCAATATGGAGCCGTGTTAACATTGACGTTTTCCTCCGTCTAATTATCACTAACGGCCTCGGAAAGACGGTCTACAAGAGCAGCTGCTCCGTAGTTATCTTCCGTAGCAATGAATATGGTATCGTCACCTGCGATAGTACCTATGATTTCATCATGTGAATAGGAATCAATAGCCGCACCCACAGCCTGTGCAGATCCGGGGTAGCACTTAACCACCACAAGATTCTGAGCGCTTCGCAGAGAGATCACGTTCTCGCGAATCATGGTCATTGCTCTGCTTTTTGCGGGAGAGTCGACCTCTCTGGAGATCTCAGCTCTCTGTTCGTAACGATATTTGTTGGTTTCCTTATTAAGAACCTTTATCAGGTGAAGTTGCTTTATATCTCTGGATATTGTGGCCTGGGTGGCGTTTATACCCTTCATTTGCAACTTAATGGCAAGATCGGTCTGGGTTTCAATATCTGATTCCTTTATTACTGTGAGTATGGCCGTCTGCCTCTTATTCTTATGTTTCACGGTTTTATCCTTTCTTTTGCATATGGGTATTGAAGGATTTCTTACTTTATTTTCTCGGAAAGGACGTTAAAAAACGTTCTGTCCTTTATACGTATAAGTTTAGAGGTCTTCTCTGAGACCTTTATTTTAACCACGTCGCCGTCAAGTATCTTAAATATCTCATCACCGTCGGATGTAAGATATGCATTATTCCCCGAAGATACCTCAGCGGTTATTACCTCATCGCCCTTCAATATAATACTTCTTGACATCTGAAGAGAGTAGGGGCAAATGGGTGTAATGATAAGGCAGTTAATATCGGGCTGAACAATAGGCCCGCCTGCCGCAAGGGAATATGCCGTCGAACCTGTGGGAGTCGAAACGACTGCTCCGTCAGCGGTAAGGTCGCAAAGCTTTCCGCTTTGAGTGAAAAACCTGATATTTACCATTCCCGAACGCTGGCCGTGAGATATGACCACGTCGTTGAGGGCGTGAGAAGAGAACATTTTCTCGCCGTTTCTGAACACCTGGCAGTAAAGCATAACTCGGTCTTCAACACTATATTCTCCTGCAACGACCTTGCTTAACAACTCTATCTCGGAAGGCTCCATCTCTGTCAGATATCCAACGTGGCCCATATTTATGCCAATAATAGGCTTGTCCTCACGAGCCGCAATGAGAGCAGCGTGAAGTATGGTTCCGTCACCGCCAATGGTAAGAACAACGTCGGATTCGGCAACTGCCTGAGCTACGGTTTCTTTATGTATAACGCCCGAAAGCTCTTTTTCGGCAGATACCGGCTCTGCACCCAAAGAACGAAGCAGATCCACTGCTTTTTTAGAAGTGACAAGTCCAACGTCTCTTTCAGGATTTGGAAGAATCGCTATTTTCATTTAAGCGCCCTCCTTTATGGATTTTAGCATTATTTTTTAAGTGAGTTATGAGCAACTTTCACAAGTTCTTTTATTTCTTTACGGGTAAACTTACCCATCTCTTGGCCGAATGTCAAACAGAGCAGGAACTCTATATTGCCGTCGCCACCCTTTACAGGTGAAAAATCAAGCCCTTTCACGCAAAATCCGTTACTTTCCGCAAAGGAAATCACCGACAGTATTACGTCTACGTGAACATCGGGGGAAGATACTATTCCCTTTTTGGTTTTTCCCGCTTCAAACTGCGGCTTTAAAAGGGCTATAATATCTGAATCTTCAGACAAAAGAGTCTTAAGAAAGGGCAATATCTTTGTAAGTGAAATAAAGGAGACGTCTATTACGGCTATGTTAGGAACACCATAAACAAAGGCGTCCGAACCGAGATTTCTAACGTCGGTCTTTTCCATATTGACCACTCTGGGGTCATTGATAAGGCTCTCATCAAGCTGACCGCTACCCACGTCCACAGCATATACCTTTTTTGCACCGTTACGCAAAAGACAATCGGTAAATCCCCCCGTAGAGGCGCCAATATCAATAGCCGTTCTGTCTTTCGGATAAATCATGAAAGCAGACAGAGCTTTTTCAAGCTTCTTTCCACCTCTGCCAACGTATCCCAGATCACCTGTGAGAACAATATCATCTTTGTCAGATACTTCGATGGAAGGTTTTATTGCGCTTTTTCCGTTGACTGAAACAAAACCTTCGGATATAAGGGCTTTGGCCTTTTCCCTACTCTTGATTAGCCCTCGCTGAACCATCTCAACGTCAAGACGTCTTTTTTCTACTAAATTAGTATCGGAAAAAGTCATTATAAAGCACCCATCAAGGACGGTATGATTACGTAATAGCATATTGCGATAAATATGCCCAATATACAGCCTACGGTAACTTCGATCTTCGTATGGCCGATAAACTCTTTGAGGTCTTTATCAAAAAGCTTTTCATCCTCGTAAGTCCGGTTAAAAGCGTTAAGAACCTTTGCTTGCTGACCTACGGCATATCTCACTCCCGAAGCATCGTAAACAACGATAAATGCAAGAACTGAGGCAATGGCAAACTCAGTGGAAGCAAAGCCTTCAGTGAAAAGCACGGCCGTTACCAATGCGGCAACAAATGCACCGTGAGAAGAAGGCATACCGCCCGCTCCGAAAAACCTATTCCACAATATTTTTCTTTCTCTGAGGGAAGCAATGAGCCCCTTAAGAAACTGCGCCACAAACCAACCTAAAAAAGCCGTGTTGAGAACGTTGTTTGAAAAAATGAATTTAATAAATCCCATAGGAGTATCTCCTGATTACATATCCCTGTCACAAAGACGTTTAGTTAGGTATACAAGAAAATCACTGTCGGGTATAAATGAAAGCTCCTCGGTGGCCTCTGCCGTATATCTGGCAACCAATTCCTGAGCCTTTTCAACCCCGTAAATATCCACGAAGGTGGTTTTACCGCTATCTTTATCTTTACCCGGAGTTTTTCCCAACACTTCGGGAGATGAAGTAACGTCAAGGATATCATCCTTAATCTGAAACGCAAGCCCCAAAGCCTGAGCAAAGTTTGCGGCGTGTCCTTTTATATCATCCGAAGCATCGGCAGCAACACAACCAAGGAGTGCAGCGGCACGTATCATTGCTCCGGTTTTCAAAGAATGTATCTTTAAAAGCTCTTCTTCTGTCAGACCTTTTCCGTCCTTGTTGCAAAGGTCGAGAGCTTGCCCGGGAACTATCCCTTCAAGGCCCGAAGCTCTGGCAAGTATGTCCATAGCCTCAACAGCCTGCTTATGGCTTAATATACCCTTGCGATTCGCATCTGTCACGGCTGTATAGGCGCGAGCATTAAGTCCAAGACCTGCAAGAAGAGTTATATCTTCACCGTAAACCTTATGATTTGCGGGCTTTCCCCTTCTCATATCGTCGTTATCCATACAAGGAAGGTCGTCGTATATAAGAGAACTTGTGTGCATCATTTCAAGAGCACAAGCAAGAGGAAGGGCTTTTTCCATATCCCCTTCCAAAGCACCGCAAGTAGCAAGTACAATGGCAGGTCTGATTCTCTTTCCGCCTACGGCAAAGGCGTAATTCATAGCCTTTTCAAGATCTCCACCGTCAGAGGGAAAATATTTTTCAAGTTCTTCGTTTATAATTTTAAGGTATGACGCAAGGATTCTGTCACCAAGATCCATTCTATTTGCCCTCTGTTATCTTTATTATTCTCTGTTCTACGGTGTTAAGCTTTTCGTTGCAAAAAGCTATTAAACCCACCGATTCTTCAAAAAGCTTCAGCGACTCATCTACGGTAGCCTCGCCTTTATCAAGGATATCGGCAATTTCTTCTATTCTTTTAATGGCAACTTCATAAGTAAGGGTAGATTCAGGTATTAAGTTGTTGCTCTGCGATTTTTTCGGCATTACAGTAGATCCTTCCGTCTTTAAGTGTAAGCTCAAGTTTATCTCCCACAGTTACGTCATTTACGGAGGTAACGGGGGTATTTTCAGAGGTGACCGAGGCATATCCTCGGCCCAAAGTATTCAAAGGTGACAATGCAGACAGTTTTGCTGCATATTCGGATATCAAAGCTTTATGTTTAAAAAGAATTTTACGGCACGAAGAAAGAGTTCTTGAATAAAGAGCGTCCGTATAGGCTTTTTTGCTGTTAATGAACAAGGACGGATCACATTTTTCGGCAGACAGATCAAGCTCAAGCCTTTTAGCTTTCAACATCATCCCGATAGTCTGCTTGATATGATTTGAGTAATAATCAAGCTCCGAACGGAGCGAGATATTATCCGGACTTACTCTTTCTGCAGCAGCAGACGGCGTAGGAGCCCTCATATCTGCGGTATAATCAAGAATCGTATAGTCAATTTCATGCCCCACGGCGCTGACTATGGGGATTTCCGAAAGATAGACTGCAGTAGCCAAGCCCTCGTCATTAAAGGCGGATAGATCTTCAGAACTTCCGCCGCCGCGGGTAATTATTATAACGTCAACGTTTTTTGCATCATTAAAATACTTTATACCCTTTATCACCGATTCAGCGGCTTTATCGCCTTGAACCAGACAAGGATAAAGAAAAACTTCCCCCTGGGGATATCTCCTTTGCAGAAC
>JAZRLW010000169.1:0-8616 GCA_045647025.1 Eubacteriales bacterium | reverse complement strand
GCACAGAATGGCTGGTCTTCACGTGTGGCAAGATTCAAAACTGCATCTCTGTTATCATCGTTAATTGGGATAAGCTTAACATTCATTTGTGTTTCCTCCATATTTATTATTCTACTGTTCGTCAAATTCAAGTTTATCGATTAGTTAGATTATACCATAAAAACGGCAAAAAGTAAATAGGGCGGCTCTGAATTCTGTAAAATATGGGTATAAATGGGGAGAACCACTGCGATTGCAGTGGTTCTCTCGACATTCGAGCTTGCTCGAATGTTATTATCTCTTGGAGAACTGAGGTGCTCTTCTTGCGCCTTTCAGACCGTACTTCTTTCTTTCCTTCATTCTGGGGTCTCTGGTGAGGAAACCAGCCTTCTTGAGGGCGGGTCTGAGGGATTCGTCTGCCTTGAGGAGAGCTCTTGCGATACCGTGACGGATAGCGCCGGCCTGACCGGAAACGCCGCCGCCTACTACGGTGCAAACGATGTCGAACTTGCCGTTCTGACCAACGAGCTCGAGGGGCTGACGAACGATGAGCTTAAGGGTTTCAAGACCGAAATAATCGTCTATATCTCTGCCGTTAACGGTTACTTTACCTTCGCCGGCGTAGAGTCTTACTCTTGCTACGGAGTGCTTTCTTCTGCCGGTTCCGTAGAAATAGGGTTTCTGAGATTCGTACATTTAATTCGTCCTCCTTACCTTATATCTCATACTTAACAGGCTGCTGAGCTTCGTGAACATGTTCTTCGCCCTTGAATACGCGAAGTCTTCTGAAAGCGCTTCTGCCGATTACGTTGTTGGGGAGCATTCTCTTAACAGCGAGTTCCATAGCGAACTCGGGGTTTTCGTTCATAAGGGTCTTGTACTTAACTTCCTTAAGACCGCCTACCCAACCGGTATGATGTCTGTAATATTTCTGTTCCAGCTTTTTGCCGGTGAGGACTACTTTGTCAGCATTGATGATGATAACGTGGTCACCACAGTCAACGTGAGGGGTGTAGGTAGCCTTGATCTTACCTCTGAGGATAGCAGCAGCCTTGTCAGCTACTCTACCGAGAGGTTTGCCAGTAGCATCGATAACGTACCATTTACGCTCGATGTTGCTTGCATTTGCCATAAATGTGCTCATGTGCATAAGCCTCCGTTTATAATGATTTATTTTACCCGAACATTATACCACTCAAAGTGGATTTTGTCAATAGGTTTTTTAAAGTTTTTTACGATAGAGGTATCATATCTCTTGATTTTGCAGTTTTTCGCCGTTTTTCTCTTGTTTTTGAGTTCAGCGATACAAATTTGTTGAAAATAGGAGATAGGGCATAGTGTCTCTTTATTCTGTAATATGTCTCCGCCGTCGGTGTCGTCGTTGGCGACGGATTTAAAGAATGGGTAATTCGCTATCTGTTTGTTGCAGTTCTCTCTTCGTCCCCGAACAGCCCTGCGGTTGCAGGGCTGTTTTCTTTGCCGAGGGCAAAGAAAACCCATACCGCCGCGCGGCGGTATGGGTTCGGGGAATAAAAGATGCGTGTATGATTCGTTTTTTTCTCTATGCTTTATGCTCTATGCCCTTTTTATAAATGTGAATATCAAACCCAATCTTCGTATCCAGGGTTTGCACGTCGTTGAGGCGGGCGGCGAAGGACTTGGGGGTGTGCCAGAAGTAGGGGGTCATTGTGAAAAGCGCCTTGACGTGGTCGGGGGAGGTGAGGTGGATAGAGCCTCTCACCGTCCTCTTTTCAATATATTCAAAGCCCTCGTATTCGGGGGTGGTTTCCTCGTTTTTGTAGGGTTTGTCGTATATGAGGCTCTTAAGCTCCCAGAGATGCTCCGCCGAGGGTACCACGTAAACGAAGTATCCGCCCTCTGTGAGGACGCGGCTTATCTCGGGCAGGTGGAGGGGGGAGAATACGTTGAGAGCCACATTGACACCGCCGTCGGCCACGGGGATGGAGAAGGCGGACGCCACGGCCACCTCGGACGCGGTTGAGGTTTTTGCCTTAAGGCGCTTGGCGGCCTTTTGGGCGGCGGGCTTTGAGATATCAAAGGCGGCTACCCTTATATTGGGCAGAGATGCTATCTTTTCGGTATAGTACCCCTCGCCGCAGCCTATGTCGGTGAGAGAGAGGGGCTGACCCTTGCCCAGCTCCTCTATAACGTTGCAGAGGGTGTCGCGGAGGGGGGCGTAGTAGTCGGCAGAGAGGAATATCTCCCTTGCCTTGACCATATCGGCGTCGTCCCCCGGAGCCTTGGAGTTCTTTTGGTTTGCCAAAAGGAGGTTGACGTGGCCTGCCGCGGATATGTCAAAGGAATGCCCTGAGGGGCATCTGTAGGTGGAATCTTTTGTTAAGGGTGCGCCGCAGACGGGGCAGGTGAATAGGGACATGGCGGGCTCCTTTCGGGTGTTTTTATTATTATAGCATATTTTGGGAGAGATGTAAAGAGGGGCGGGGCGCCGCTTTGCGGCGATAATGCAGAATGCAGAGTGCAGAATGCAGAATTGTGGTGTCGTCTGCGGCGACGGATTTTTTTGGCGAAAACAATATAAAAAACAATTTCGGAAAAAAGTTACATTTACACTATTGCAAAACCCGATAAAATGTGGTATAATGATTTGCGTTCCAAAAGGAACGTCAATAATCATGGCCATGCGTTTGTAGCTCAGGTGGATAGAGCAACTGCCTTCTAAGCAGTGGGTCAGGGGTTCGAGTCCCTTCAAGCGCGCCATCGTCGGAATCAGCAGATGCTGGTTCCGATTTGCTTTTTATAGCAAATCGTCACTCGCACTGCTGTTCCTCCTCTTTCAAACAAAGTCACGCTTCGCTACCAACTTTGTTTGAGTTTTTCGCTGCGGCGGGAAAGAACGGTAGTTTGTTTATAGCACTTGCTGAAGGGCAGGTGCTCTTTTTTTTGCTCGCGAGACCCGTTTGCGGTGCCCGATTTTTTATATTTATACGGAGCGAGAAGACAACTGAATTTATAGAGAAAGAAAAGGCAGAGCTTTCGCTCTGCCTTTTTTATTATTTTCTTTTCTTAAAGATGAAGCTTCTGAAGAGTATCAGGTTCATTACTGCGAAGAAGAGTGCCAGAATGATAAGGGTGACCAGGGGCTGCTTGGGGGCAAGTGTTGCCAGAAGCATCATGGGGAAGCCGAAGACAATGGCGGGGAACTGCTGGTATACCATATTGTCGGCGGCGGGGGTCTTGAAGTCCCCGTCTATCTCGCGGAGGAGGATGATGCCCGTACTTGCGGTACCCGTAAGCATACCGTACATTACCATAAACTGCTCTTCCTTGTATTCGGGGAAGAGGAGCTTTGCGACGATTCGGTTGTATATGTAGGTGATAACCAGACCCACAACGCCCAGAATGAGCATAATGCCCCAATACTTTTCAAGGACGTCAAGTCTTATGGCGGCGATGCCCGCAACTACCATAATATCAAAGAAGAAGTTGCTGGCTCTTGTCATAAGGAAGTTATTGGTGTATTCCTTTTTGATGACCTTCTTTTTCTTGAGGAAGTTCATTATAAATTTTACAAGGGTGGCGGCCAGAACGCCCAGCAGGAAGTTAAAGCCGTAGATTGTGGCCTTCATTCCGGGGAGGAGGTTGCCAAGGATAAACATAAAGAGATAGCATATAACGTATGCCAGAGAGATGAGGGCTATCTGCACCGTCATTTTGTCGATGCTTTCCTGCATTGGGATCTCGTCCTCTTCCTCTATGATATGGTTGTTAAGCTTATCTTTATTTTCCGAAAGACGAAGGGTGCCCTTCTTCTTCATAATATTAAGGTGGATAACGCCACCGAAGCTTGCGCTCAAAAAGCCCAGCGCCGCAATGGTAAGGCCGAAGCTCTTGCCGCCGTCAAAGCCGTACTGGGTCTCGTAGATATTGCCGTAGTTTAAGGCCTGACCCGTACCCTGACCGAAGCCGAAGGGGAGGAGTATGCCTGCGGGCGAGAAGAAGTCGGTGAGTATAAGGGCGGCTATCATGGTAATGCCCATGCCGAACACCGCCTGAAGCAGGTAGGTGGAAACGGTGGTGACACCCGTATCGAATATCTCGGTAGCTCTTTTTTTGTTCATCTTTGTGTTGGATGTCTTGAAGGATGAGGCGATAAAGCCGAGAGCCAGAGCGTGATAGGTGATTATTTCAAGGCAGGCGGTACCGTTTTTGCCGAAAATGGGAAGGTCGAACATGACCTCGCCCGTAAAGGCCTTGTATATGCCTGCGATGATTATAAGCACCGTGCCTCCGATAACCGAGGTGGGGATGAGTGAGTTTCTTAAAAGGGGAATGCTCTTTTTGAGGACGTTGCCCGCAAGGAGGCTGCCCAGAAGGACTGCGACCACCAGAATGTCGCCCCAGACGTTATAATCCCAAAAATTTTCCATCTTGTTCTCCCGATATAATATTTTTGTATCTGAAACAGAGGTTTACGTACTTGAGAGCGTTGAAGCTCTTGCCGCTTTTAAGCTGATAAAGCTTATCGTTATAATATATATTAAGCTTGTTTTTGCCCAATACCGATATGGCGGAAATTTCCTCAAAGGGGAAGGAGAAGGCCTCTGATTCGCCCTCGTTTAGGGTGATTCTGTCCCCGTAAAGGCGGACGTTGGAGTTCTCTTTAAGAAGTATCTTATCTTTATAGGGGATAACCTGAGAGAGGTTTGCCCTTTCGTTGTAGAGGGGCTCTTTTGTGTACTTTGTAAGGTCGAGATTATTTACAAAGTCCTTCTGATAATCGTACCACTCGGTGGTGTATGTAAAGGGGAAGTCAACCCCTCTTATCCTTAAGTCCTCGCCGTATTCGGCGGTAAGACCGCAATGCTTACATCTTATAAAGTTGCCCTTTGTTTCAAACTCCGAAAGTCCGCATTCGGGACAGACGTAGAGGGCTCTTTCCATATACTCGGCTTTTGCTTTTGACTTGAATACTCCGCCCGCCTGACAGTCGTCAACGTAAAGCTCCTTTTGAACAAGGTCGTAGAACTCTTCCTGAGTCATGGCGTTGTATTCATCGGGCTCAACTACACGGGAAACGTACCCCCTCATCTTACCCTTGCGGACGGTGTCGCTCCATCTGGGGTGAACGCCGTAGCCACCCTCCAGACGGTAAAGGGCTATGGGAAGCTTCATCTTTTTTGCAAGACCCACTATGGCGGGGCTCATGTATTCGGTTTTGCCGCTGTAGGTACGGTTGCCCTCGGGGGCTATGGCGATGGTTCCGCCCTCTTTTGCCACGCGAAGACAGTTCATAACCGCCGCCACGTCGGTGGCCTGCTTTTTAATGGGAATGGGGGCCACCAGAAATCTGATAAGAGAGGACACCCAGCCCTTGGAGAAGAGGTCCTCGGAGGCCAGATAGTAGACGGGGCCACTGAAGGCCATGCCTACGAAAAACTGGTCAAAGGCGGTCTGATGGTTGTATAAAATAAGGTAGGGGCGGTTGCCCTGCTCCTTAAACTTTTCTACCGTGATGCCGTATTTTATTTTTGAATAGGGATAAAGGACCGCGTAAAGCAGGTTGCGTACCGCGCGATGATGAGGCTTTATCCATTTGGTCTTTTTCTTTTGCATAGCGTTGCCCTTTCGGGGTGGAGTTTGATACTATCCTAATAATTATACAATATTTTGGTTGATTTGTCAATATGTATTAAAAGAGGCCACGGCGGAACAAAATCAATACAACAAGGAAGGCAGAGCTTTTGAGCCGTTCTCTAAAGGACAGTTTTGCAAGAATACGGTATATCTCGAAAGAGGTATGCCGTATTCTTGTGTTTGTAACCACAAACGCAGTGCTTGTCAGGAAAAGAGGACAAAAATATCCCGACAGATTTTCAAGGTCTGTCGGGAAATTTTTATTTCATTGTTGCCGATAATTTTATTCCGGAAACTCCGTCCGCAGTCATAACAAATAGCGTTGATTCAGAATTTTTTTCGGTTAAGTCGAGAAGCAAATTTCTAAAAGCAACCGAGGGAATGTCTATACATTTATCCTGCCACATACATAAAACGAAACGTATTTCGCCATCTTTTGCTTCCTGTATTTTGCCAAGCAAAGATGCCTCATCTGCCTTTTCTTCGGATAATGCATTTCGTATAATTGCGCTGTACTCATTTCCTGCAGCAGAATGTAAAACAATAGCCTGTGTGTATTGGCTTTTCTCGGCATCAGAAAGTAATTCTATTGCCTTCGCCTTCATGCACTCAAACACCGTCAAATCAGGCGTTATTTTAGTTTTAAGTTCAAATAACGATTGCATTGTTTTCCTTTCATCAATGTGTTGATCTATTCGTCCTTTTCCTGTCGGTAGGTAACGTATTCTATATAATTTACAAAACTGTCCTTAAGGGTACGAAGTATTCGCTCTGCCTTCTTTATATTCTCTATTCTCTATGCCCTACAACCTTCTCAACCATCTGCTCTGCGGTAAGGCCGCAATCATGCATCAGCTCTTTTGTGGAGCCGAGGGAGGGGACGAAGCCCTCGATGGCAGAGATGAGAGTCCTGCCCTTATAGCCATTTTCTGCAAGGGCGGAGGCGTAGGCTTGGGCGATACCGCCCTGCTTTATGCCTTCCTCGGCTATGAGTATGGTATCAAATTGGGCGGCGGCGGTGAGGGCTTTCTTGCTTAAGGGGTAGACCTTTATAAGCTTCATTACCCTAACGGCCACGCCTTGATTTTGCAGTATTTCTGCGGCTTTTACTGCCTCTTGTGTCAGGCGGCCGAAGGTGAGGATAAGGGTCTTGGGGTTATCCCCGAAGTCCTTGTAAAGATAGTTCCCGCAGGGGGTAAATCCCGCTCTGTCATACTCGGCGGGGCTACCCTTGGGGTATCTGATAACCGATATTTTGTCCGAATCAAGGGATGCTTTAAGGGATGCTTCCATTTCCTCAAAGGTGTCGGGGGAGTATATCTCGGTATTGGGTATCTGTGAAAAGAGTGCCATGTCGAAGATGCCCTGATGGGTCTGTCCGTCACCCGAAACTATGCCCGCCCGGTCAAGTCCCAGAACAAGGGGGATGGACTGGATGGACGCGTCGTGGAACACCTGATCGTAGCATCTCTGGGCAAAGGTGGAATAGACCGCGTAGACCGGCTTTTTGCCTGCGGCGGAGAGCCCCGTTGCAAAGGTGAGGGCGTGCTCTTCTGCGATTCCCACGTCGAAAAATCTCTCGGGGAAGGCATTTTTGAAGGGGGCGAGGCCTGTGCTTTCGGTCATGGCGGCGGATATTGCCACTATATTTCCGTCCTGCTCGGCGGCCTCTTTTACGGCTTGACCGAAGCGGGTGGAGTAGGTTTCCTTTTGTGATGATTCAACGCCTTTTTTAAGGTCGAAGGGGGGAACGGCGTGGTATTTGTCGGGGCGTTCCTCTGCGGGGGAATAGCCCTTGCCCTTCTTTGTGCAAAGGTGGATAACGGTGGTGGAGCGTTTTGTCTTTGCTTCTGCAAGGGCGGCCTCCACCTTCTTTATATCGTTGCCGTCAAGGGGACCCAGATATTCAAGCCCCAGATCCTCAAAGATGTTGGTCTTGAGAACCAGTCCTTTAAGCTTATCCTTGACCCAGCCCGCAGCTCGGGTGAGGGGCGTGCCCAAAAGGGGAATGGCGGCAAAGAACTTCTTTATGCCGTGCTTTAAGCTGAAGTATTTCTGGCTGCTTCGGAGTCTGCGGAAGTATCCCGACAGGGCCCCTACGTTTTTGCCGATGGACATTTCGTTGTCGTTAAGGATGATTATGAGGCGGAGATCACGGTTTTTTGAGTTGTTGAGAGCCTCGTAGATCATGCCGTTGGTAAAGGAGCCGTCGCCTACAACGGCCACGATCCAGTTATCCTTGCCCGATATTCTGTCGGCCTCGGCAAAGCCCACGGCGGCGGAGATTGCGGTGCCGCTGTGACCTGCTCCGAAGGGGTCGTAGGAGCTTTCGCACCTTTTGGGGAATCCCGAAATGCCGCCCCTCTGACGGAGGGAGGAGAATTTGGAGAGTCTGCCCGAAAGGATCTTATGGGCATAGCACTGGTGACCCACGTCGAAGATGAGCTTGTCCGACTCCATATCGAAGGTGGAATATATGGCGGCGGTAAGCTCCACTATGCCCAGATTTGAGGCAAGGTGTCCGCCGTTTTTTGATACGGTTGTGAGTATCTCTTCCCTTATCTCGGCGCAAAGCTCGACCTTCTGGTCATGGGTCAGGCTTTTCACCGCTGCGGGGGAGGAGATGGAGGTGAGTATGGTCATAATCGTCCTCTGATAATTGGGTATGTTTACATTATTATACTGCATTTGGGGGGATTTGTCAAGATAGTGGTCAGTGGTCAGTGTTCAGTGATCACGGCGGAGATGCGCTGCAGAATAAAGAGTAGCGCACTCACCGCCTACGAAATTCAAACACCTTCGGGTTTGAATTTTTAATATGCAGAATAAAGTGTTCAGTGGCATAAGGTAATGATTTTAAAGTATAAACACTTGTGCTTACGCAGATATTATACAGAATTATAAGAGCCTTCTTTTTAGAAGGTTCTTTTCATTTGCATGAAATCTGCGTTAGCGATTGTGTCTTTGTTTTACAATAATAAATACCGCTTTTCACTGATCACTGACCACTGAACACTGACC
>JAZRLW010000168.1:0-30101 GCA_045647025.1 Eubacteriales bacterium | reverse complement strand
CAGGATCAAACACCTCTCCGTTCTTATATACGGTAAACTCTCTGCCAAAACAAAGATCTTCCGAAGAGTTATTCGTCCACTGAACCGTTATATAAGTCGGATCGTAGCCATGTCGTTCTGTGAGCCAAGGAGTTGTAGCCCCTAATTGTCTTCCTAAGACCCGCTTGGCCTCCGACTTGGCACGGCAGGATCAAACACCTCTCCGTTCTTATATACGGTAAACTCTCTGCCAAAACAAAGATCTTCCGAAGAGTTATTCGTCCACTGAACCGTTATATACGGATCTTCTCCTTTAGGACTGCTCGAAAGAAAATCAAGATCTATAAAATTGCAGTCCGTCCCGGTTACAACGTTGGAAATTCCCGACTCTATTATTATATCTGGGGTATCGGAATCATCTTTATCCTTTGGGTCTGTCAAAAAGCATACCGCAACGCCAACGCCCACCAATAATGCAACAACGATTATCCAAAAGGCAGGCTTTTTGTAATTAAGAACCGCTTTTATTCTATCCTTGACCGCTACCTCGCCAAAGGCCAAAGGACAGGCCGCTATGGAAAATCTTTTTATACTGCAGGACACGAGGGCGTGAGAGTATCCTTTTTTATAGTCTACTCCCATATCCTTTACGACCTTTTCGTCGCAGGCCTGCTCTATATCCCTGCAAAGCAGAATATAGGCCAGCCACATAACGGGATTAAACCAATAAACGGTAAGGAGCAAAAACCCAAGGGGCTTCCACCAGTGGTCTTTTCTTTTAAGATGTGCCTTTTCGTGTGCAATTACATATGCAGCCTGCTCGTCGGATATGTAGGTAGGGAGATAGATTTTCGGCTTTATCAGACCCAGAATGAAGGGAGAGTCTATATTGTCGCAATAATATACCTTATCTTCCTTATTTAACGACGGACGCACCTTTAAAGCGAGCCGTACATAAGAAACCACGCCGTATACAGCAAGGCACACCATACCGATTATCCATATTTTTGATACTATATCAAGGGTGTTTACAAAATTATCTGCAGGTCGGGTCACGCCTTCATAATAATGGCTTCCAATATATTCGTTTATGTTGCTGTTCAATACGTCAATCCCTGTATTAACGGTAAAAGGGCGTCCGAATGATTCGGGATTGGGAGTAATCGTTTGTGTGCTTGGAATAAGGCTTAAAATACTCTTAAAAGAGAAAGGTAATACCAATCTCAGCCCTACGACTCCCCAAAGGACACAGTTTATCCACTTGGGAGCCTTTCTGAACAAAAATCTGAAGGCAATAACCGTCAGAACTATCCAACAGGCGGTAACGCTCATATTAAAAAGCTTTAAAAAGATGCCTGCCATAGCCTATTCCTCCCCGAATGAATCTATCATTCTTCTAATTTCTTCCACCTCTTTGGGAGAGAGAGCTTTTCGGGAAGCAAATGCCGCTATAAATGCGGGCAGAGAGCCGTCAAAGGTCTGCTCAACGAAATTCTCGCTCTGTATGGCGTAAAATTCATCTCTTGATACAAGGGCGGTAACGATACTTGATTCTGTTTTAAAAAGTCCCCTGTCGCAGAGCTTTTTTAACACGGTGTAGGTGGTGGTTCGTTTCCATTTAAGCTCTTCTTCGCAAATACGAACAAGCTCCTTTGTGGTCATGGGCTGGTTTGCCCAAACTATATCGGCAAAATGCGCCTCTACCATACCTAATCTGAATTCTTCCATAGTTGTGTGTCCTTTCTTTCTGTCTATCGTCTATAGACTACACCCATAGTCTATCATCAATAGACAGTTTTGTCAAGACCCTTTTTTTAAAGTTCAAATTTCTGCCGAAAATAAAAAGACGCCTCTTTTGGAAGCGTGTTTTTCATGCTAATCATCTTTCACACTAAAATCTCAACGAATGTGCTAAACATATCGCCAGAGCAAGACCGTCGGCAGCGTCGTCGGGCTTGGGAATCTCCTTAAGGTTAAGGAGCATCTTTACCATCTGCATTACCTGCATTTTTTCGGCACGTCCGTAACCAACTACCGCCTGCTTTACCTGCAAGGGGGTAAATTCGTAAATGGGAATCTCCGCCTTATGCCCCGCAAGAAGGATAACTCCTCTGCCCTGAGCAACGGAAATGGCCGTCTTTTGGTTGTTGTTGAAAAACAGCTCTTCCACCGCCATAGCTTCCACCTTATAATACTTTATAAGTCGGGTAAGCTCGTCGTATATCTGTGCAAGTCTGTCCTCAAGGGGAGTTTTAGCGGGGGTAAGAATGGCTCCGTATGTAGAATCTATAAACTTATTGTTTTCGTAGGATACCACCCCGTATCCAACGGTGGCGATACCCGGGTCAACGCCGAGTATTATCATCTGCTGTATTCCTTTTCTCTTCTGTCGCTTTCACGACGAGCATCCTTTTTGGCAATAGAATCTCTCTTGTCGTAGAGCTTTTTACCCTTGCACAGTCCTATTTCCATCTTAACGACGGGGCCTTTAAGGTAAAGAGAGAGAGGAATAATGGAATATCCGTCCCTTTTTACTCCGTTAAAGAGCTTGAGTATCTCTTTTTTGTGCATCAAAAGCTTTCTGTCACGGAGAGGGTCACGGTTAAATATATTGCCCTTTTCGTAGGGAGAAATGTGCATACCCGTAACAAAAAGCTCTCCCTTATCTATATTGCAATAGCTGTCCTTGAGGTTTACCTGACCCAAACGAAGACTTTTTACCTCCGTACCTGCCAGAGCAATCCCTGCCTCAAACTTCTCTTCAACGAAATAGTCAAAATAGGCTTTTTTGTTCTGTGCAATTATCTTTACCGATGATTTTGCGGTTGCCATTCAACCTCACTCCTTTCTAAGGAAGACTTCTACTTACAATTTTATGCAATATTCACCGTGGCAAGTATACCACGTTGACTTTTATTTATACAACTTATTTCTTGAGACCCTTTTCGGCAATATCGTTTCTGTAAAAAGCGCCTTCAAAAGATATTTTCTTAACCTCTTCGTAGGCCTTATCTCTTGCTTCTGCCAGAGTATCGGCTACTGCAGTAACGCCCAGAACACGACCGCCTGAGGTTACAAGCTTGCCGTTGGAGAGCTCGTCACCCGCGTGATAAACGGTACAATCAACCTCATCAAGACCCTTGATTTCGAAGCCCTTTGCGTAGCTCTTGGGATATCCGCCCGAAGCCATAACAACGCATACGGCGCTCTTGTCTTTCCACTTAAGGTCAACGTCAGCAAGTCGTTCTTCGGTAATAGCCTGGAATATTTCAAATAGATCGTTTTCAAGCAAGGGAAGAACAACCTGAGTTTCGGGGTCACCGAATCTGGAGTTGTACTCAATTACCTGCATACCCTTTTCGGTAAGCATAAGACCGAAATAAAGTACGCCCTTGAAGGTTCTGCCCTCTTCATTCATAGCCTTCATGGTAGGAAGGAATATCTTTTCGTAACATTCCTTTGCCATCTCGGGAGTATAGAAGGGAGCGGGAGCGTAAGTACCCATACCGCCGGTATTGGGGCCCTTATCTCCGTCGTAAGCACGCTTATGGTCCTGAGAGGATACCATAGGCATCATGGTCTTACCGTCGGTAAATGCAAGAACGGAAACCTCGGGGCCGTAAAGACATTCTTCAATAAGAACTCTGTCGCCCGAAGCGCCGAAGATCTTGTCTTCCATAAGGGATTTTACAGCTTCAATAGCCTCTTCAACCGTCTTTGCAACGGTAACACCCTTACCTACTGCAAGGCCGTCAGCCTTGATAACGATGGGAGCGCCCTTTTTCTCGATATAGGCAATAGCCTCAGCTGCATTGTCAAATACCTCAAAATCCGCGGTGGGAATGCCGTATTTTCTCATAAGAGTCTTGGAAAATACCTTACTTCCTTCTATTTCAGCGGCTTTTTTGTTGGGTCCGAAGGCCTTTATGCCTGCCGCTTCAAGAGCGTCTACCATACCCAGATAAAGGGGATCGTCGGGAGCAACTACGACGTATTCTATATTATTTTCTTTTGCAAAATTAACTACGCCATCAATATCAACAGCCTTGAGAGGAACACACTCCACGCCTCTCTGTGCCATACCTCCGTTACCGGGAGCAGCGTACAACTTAGTTATCTTTTCGCTTTTAAGGAGTTCAACGCATATAGCATCTTCACGGCCACCGCCGCCTACTACGAGTACTTTCATTTACTTATCCGCCTTTTTATTAATTAAACGTTGATTCTGAAAAGAACCACGTCGCCGTCCTTCATCACGTATTCTTTGCCTTCACTTCTTACAAGACCCTTTTCCTTTGCGGCATTAAGAGAGCCGCATTCAATAAGGGTTTCATAGGGAACTACCTCAGCACGGATAAATCCTCTTTCAAAGTCGGAGTGTATCTTACCTGCCGCCTGGGGAGCTTTGGTGCCGTTAACTATAGTCCACGCTCTTACCTCGGGCTTACCTGCGGTAAGATAGCTTATGTAACCGAGAAGTGCGTAGGATGCCTTGATAAGACGGGCAAGACCGCTTTCGGTAAGACCAAGCTCGGTGAGGAAAAGCTCCTGCTCATCGGGTTCCATTTCGGAGATTTCGGCTTCGATCTTTGCACAAATACCGAGAGCCTGACAGCCTTCTTTTTCAGCAAACTCCTTGAGTCTGAGGTAATAGGGGTTTTCTTCGGAGAAGCAGTCCTCACTCATATTTGCAACGTAAATAACAGGCTTTGAGGTAAGGAAGCCGTCGGCGGAAAGGGTCTTTCTCTCTTCTTCGGAGAAGTCGCCGGAACGAATACAAAGACCGCCTTCAAGAACAGCCTTTACTCTTTCATAGAGAGCAACGTCAGCAAGAGCAGACTTGTCGCCCTTTGCGGCCTTTCTTGCCTTGTCAAGACGTCTTTCAACCGTTTCCATATCGGAGAAAATAAGCTCAATATTTATAATATCCACGTCACGAAGGGGATCAACGGAGCCTTCAACGTGAACGATATCGTTACTGTCAAAGCATCTTACAACGTGAGCGATAGCATCGACCTCTCTGATGTGAGCAAGGAACTTATTACCCAGACCTTCGCCCTTTCCCGCACCTCTTACAAGACCTGCGATATCAACGAATTCAACTATTGCGGGGGTGATTTTATCGGGAGAATAAAGCTCTGCAAGCTTGTTAAGTCTTTCATCGGGAACGGGAACCACACCTACGTTGGGTTCAATTGTGCAGAAGGGGTAGTTTGCAACCTCTGCTTTGGTGTTGGTTATGGCATTAAAAAGGGTACTTTTGCCTACGTTGGGAAGACCCACGATACCTAATTTCATATTTTTTCCTTTCATTCCGGCGGGATATACCGCATTGGAGTAGAATCTTATTCATCTTACAGTATACTATATATTTTCAATAAAATTAGGGCAAAAAAGTAATTTTTATACTAATAAGAACTTTTTATTTTTAAAAGCCACTTTTTACCATACGAATTATCCCTTTCAAAATCGAATATTTTTCGAAATTTTACCAAAATCACCTTTCACATCTTGACATTTTCCCGTATTTAATATATAATTGTTGGGTACGAGGATGCCCTCTTATGGGTTTTCCTGCCACGCTCCCGTTTTTTTCGGGACTATAGGCCGCCGATATTTCGGCAGCGTGCTTCCTTGCCCATGAAGAATGGGCCATAAGTCCGGAAGGAGGTAAAATGCAATGACAAATCCCAAGTATGAAACGATTTTCGTTCTGAGCACTAAAACTTACGACGATGCAGCTCTCGAAACTGTAACCGAAAAGTTTAAGAACCTTATCACCGAAAACGGTGGCGAAATCGAATCCGTAGATGTTTGGGGCAAGAGAAGACTTGCTTACGCAATCAACTACGAAACCGAAGGATATTATGTTCTTGTGAACTTCAGCGCTCCCGCTGAGTTCCCCAGAGAACTTGAACGTGTATACGGCATCACCGATGGCGTACTTCGTTCTATCGTAGTAGCAAAGAACTAATTATCCCGCCAAATTGAAGGAGGCAGTTTTATGAACATTAACAAAGTTATTCTTATGGGCAGACTTACCGCTGATCCCGAACTCAAGATGTCCCAGAACAACGTTCCCGTTCTCCGTTTCACCGTTGCCGTCAACAGACGTCAGCTTAACAGAAACGAGCAGGATTCGGGCCGCTCCACTGCGGACTTTATTGACTGCGTTTGCTTCTACAAAACCGCTGAATTCATATCTAAGTACTTCAAGAAAGGTTCCCTCATTATTGTGTTCGGTGCCCTCCAGATAGACGTTTGGAAGGACAAGAACGGCAACAACCAGCGTACCGCAAGAGTTGTTGTTGATGAGGTACAGTTCGGCGAATCCCGCAGGGATGGCTCTTCGTTCCAGCGTACCGCTCCCGCTACCGAAAAGGAAGCTGAAGCGTTTACCAATATTCAGGACAGCGATTTCTTTGCAGATGTAAAGGATCTTCCTGACAGTGACGATGACCTCCCCTTCTAAAAAACGAAAGGAGAAAGTTTCGATGGAAAACGTAAAAGAACGCCCCGAAAGAGAAGGCGGCTTCAACGGTCTTAAGAAGAGACCCAGAAAAAGAGTATGCCAGTTCTGTGCAGACAAGGCTTCTGCAATTGACTATAAAGACACTCTTAAGCTCAGAAAGTATATCAGCGAGAGAGGTAAGATCCTCCCCCGTCGTGTAACTGCTACCTGTGCTATGCATCAGCGTGCTCTTACTTCAGCTATCAAGAGAGCAAGACAGATCGCTCTGCTCCCCTACTCTGCTGACTAATTGCAAAAAAGGACTGTCGCTCTTTAGCGGCAGTCTGTTTTTTTATATAGGAGAAAAGATATGAATATAAAAATCGGCCAAGGATACGATATACACCGTACCGCAGAAGGCAGAAAAATGATAATTGGCGGAGTAGAGATACCCTATGAAAAGGGTCTTTTAGGCCATTCGGATGCCGACGTTCTTATTCACGCAATTATTGACGCCATCCTCGGCGCTCTGGGTAAGGGAGATATCGGCACCCACTTCCCCGACACAAGCGATAAATATCTTAATATAGATTCTGCCATTCTCCTGAAAAGAACAATGGAAATACTGAAAAGCGAAGGCTACAGAATAGGAAATCTGGACTCCACGATAATTGCCCAAAGGCCTAAGCTAAACCCCCATATCCCTGCAATCCGAACTCGTCTGGCCGAAATAATGGAAATTTCATCTGAAAATATAAACGTAAAAGCCAAAACCGAAGAAGGCCTTGGTTACATTGGTGCGGGAGATGCTATCTCCGCCCAAGCAGTTGTGATAATTGAAAAAGTGCAGGGGTAGTAATGAACCCATTTCTTAAAAATCTGAATAAAATTGAGTTTGTAATTACCTATGCATGTACCGGTAGGTGTAAGCATTGCTCCCAGGGTGGCCATACCGATTGCGGCACACATATATCCCCCGAGTTAGGGGCGGAAATAGTAAAAAAGATAGCGGCTAACTACAAAATCCACACTGTTATGACATTTGGCGGAGAGCCACTTCTGCATGCGGATTCGGTTTTTTCCATTATGGCCGCTGCAAAAGAAATGAAGGTTCCCAAGCGACAGCTTATTACCAACGGATATTTTTCAAAGGACACTTTGCGCATTAAAGAGGTTGTAAAATCTCTGGCTGAGTGTGGAGTTAACGACCTACTTTTGTCGGTGGATGCCTTTCATCAGGAAACGATTCCACTTGATACGATAAAAATATTTGCCGAAGAAAGCCAAAAGGCAGGAATCCCCATAAGACTTCAACCTGCATGGTTGGTAAGCCACACCGACGATAATCCGTACAACCGGAAAACAAGAGAACTTCTTGACAGTTTTCAACATATGGAAATATCAGAGAATGAAGGAAATATTATTTTTCCCGAAGGTAATGCTGTTAAATATCTCTCTGAATATTTCAAGGCCAATCTTCCCGAAAATCCTTATATTGAAAACCCTACCGATCTTAGGTGTCTATCCTTTGACCCTGACGGAAGTGTGCTTGGTGAAAATGCTAATAATAAGGATATAATGGAAATTATAGAAAATTACAGACCGTAAGGTAAAATATAAAGACAGTCCGCCCAATCGGGCGGACTGTTTATATATTTATAAATTCTCTATCCACTTTGCGGCAAAGCTTCTTCCCACAGGCTGCCAGATGGGCTCGGGCAGAAGCAAGGGGTCGTCGTTAATAAAATAATTGTGGGGGAAAACTATCTTCTCACCCTTATTAAGATCGCGGAAATACTCACCCGAAAGGGTCTCTTTGTCATATTCGGGGTGGCCAAACACACAAACCAACCTCAAATCCTTGGATGCGGCCATATGAATACCCGCATCTTCACCTTCAGACAGTATGCAAAGGTCGGGGTGAGATGCAATATCATCTCTCTTAACGTAGGCGTATCTTGACTGGGGAGCAATAAAATCCTCAGTCATATCCACACAAAGAGGACAGTTTTTTCCGTCAACAGTAAGAGAAACATCGTATATGCCGAAAAGTTTATCCACTGTCAGATATTTGTCCACGTTGTAAAGTGCCTTGAGGGCTGCCTGAGCACCCCAACAGATGGAGTATACAGACTTTACGTGGGTCTTTGACCACTCAAATATCTCCAAAAGCTCTTCCCAATATACTACCTGGTTAAATTCCAGATGCTCAACGGGAGCGCCGGTAACGATAAGGCCGTCAAAAAAGCCGTTTCTTATACAGTCATCCTCAAAGGAATGATAAAATTTGTCCAGATGCTCCTCGGAAGTGTTTTTGGAGGTGTAGCTGAAGGTTTTCATCAGCACAAACTCCATATCACACTCGGACGGAGAGAAAAGTCTGAAAAGCTGTCTTTCTGTAGCTTCTTTTAAAGGCATAAGATTGAGGAGAAGTATTTTTTTTGCACCTGAAGGCGCGGCAGTATCTCTTACGTCTATACCCTCTTCCCTAAGCTGGCAAGCTGCGGGAAGTCCGTTGGGAACGTATACGGACATATCTTTCTCCTCCTCTCTGACATTTCTATAAGTATACCATAAAAAATATGAAAATTCAATACTTTGAGGTCAGTTTTCTTAAAATCGAGCATTATTTCTTACCCTTCTTCATAAAATATAGTATTTATGAAGGGGCGTTGGGAAATGAACATAGATTTCATAAAAGACAAAAAGCGACTTAAAAGAATTTTGGACACCGTTTCAAAAATAGCCGTTATGATTCTTATTATTGCGGGATATGTATACATAGCAAACTCCTCACCTATTGATACCCTGCCTGCTACTGCCACTATGGGAAAGGATGCCGTTGAATTACCCGTAATCATGTACCACAGCCTTCTTAAAGACACCAAACATCACGGAAAATACGTCATCTCGCCCACACAGTTTGAGTCAGACCTTAAATATCTTCAAGAACACGGATATACTACCATTCTCGTAAGCGACCTTGAAAACTACGTCAAGGGTGGCGACCTTCCGGAAAAGCCCATACTTCTCACCTTTGACGATGGGTATTACAACAATTACTATTACGGTTTCCCTCTACTTCAGCAGTATAACAGCAAGGCTGTAATTGCCGTTATAGGTTATTACAGCGACATTTACTCTCAAAACGAAGAAAAAAGTGCCTATTATTCCCACATAACATGGAATGAAATAAAAGAAATGAGCGATAGCGGTCTTGTTGAAATAGCAAATCACACCTACAATCTCCATTCACAAAAATCGGGAAAAATGGGAGTGGCCAGATTAAGCGGGGAAAATGACGAGACCTATCTTTCAAGAATAAGCGAAGATATTATAAAAATGCAAGATCTTCTATTTGAAAAAACGGGGATAGATTCGGATATTTTCGTATACCCCTTCGGTATAGCTCCCGAAGCATCAAGAGAACTGATAAAGAATTTGGGATTTATATGTTCATTTTCCTGCGAGGGGAAAAAGAGCATAATAACGAGAAATCCTGACAGCTTATTCGACCTTGGAAGATACCTTCGCCCATCAGGAATATCCAGCGAAGAATATTTCTCAAAATTAGGTATCAAATAAAAAAGAAGGCTCTTTACGAGCCTTCGTTTTTTTTATCTATTAACTATTGCTTTTGCTATGTTTGAGTAGTCTTCAAGAGACAACGCCTCGCCTCTTACCGTTGGAGAATATCCCAATGATGCCAGCAATTCTCCGGCCTCAACCTTTGAGATTGGAAACTCCTGACAAATGTTGTTTGCAAGAGTCTTTCTTCTCATGGCAAATGCCGCTTTTATAACTCTGAAAAGAGTTGTCTTATCCGCATCCACGGGAGGAAGATGGGGCTTAAAGGACATTACCGTAGACATTACCTTTGGACGGGGCATAAAATTTGATGCGGCAACGTTAAAAAGCTTTTTAGGAGTCGCATAGTAAAGGGCCGCGGGAGTAATTGCACCGTAATCGGGAGTATTTGGCTCGGCGCAAAATCTATCCACAACCTCTTTCTGTATCATAACAGTTACTTGCTTGATATCCAGATCGGATTCAAGAAGTTTCATGATAACGGGAGTTGTGATATAATAAGGCAGATTTGCACAGATGTGCAGATTTTTCAGCCCGTACTCTTCAACAGTCTTTTTGAGATCGGCTTTCATTATATCCTGATTGAGAACGGTAACGTTTTCAAACTCAGCCATAGTTTCAGCCAAAACGGGTATAAGCTTTTTATCAATTTCAAAGGTTACTACCTTGCGGGCACGAAGAGCCAATTCTTTGGTAAGACAGCCTATACCTGCGCCTATTTCTATGACGTCACATTCCTCACCAATGCTAACTCCCTCGTCAGCGATGCGGCGAGGGATGTCGGCATTTATAAGAAAGTTTTGTCCAAGGCTTTTTGTGAAATCAAATCCGTGCCTCTCCATAAGGGGTCTTATGGAGCTGATAGATGTTAAATCCATTAAGAGGCCTCCAGGGAATTATCAGTTCCCGTTTTTGAGATATTTGAGATACTCGTTGACAAACTCGTCAAGGTCACCGTCCATTACGGCGTTTACGTTACCTACCTTACAACCGGTACGGTGGTCGGTAACCAAGGTATAGGGCATAAAGACGTAGGAACGTATCTGTGAGCCCCAAGCAATTTCCTTCTGGTCGCCCTTGATATCCTCTATCTTTTCAAGATGCTCTCTTTCCTTTATCTCCACAAGCTTGGATTTAAGCATTTTAAGAGCAACTTCCTTGTTCTGGCGCTGGCTTCTTTCATTCTGACAACCAACGACTATACCAGTGGGGATATGGGTGATACGGATAGCCGAGTCGGTCTTGTTAACGTGCTGACCGCCGGCACCTGAAGCTCTGTGAGCCTCAACCTTAATATCTTCTTCTCTTATTTCTATATTGGTATCATCGTCAATTTCAGGCATTACTTCAACGGAAGCAAAGGAGGTATGACGTCTGCCCGAAGCATCAAAGGGAGATACTCGTACAAGACGGTGAACACCCGACTCAGACTTAAGGTATCCGTAAGCGTTCATACCTTCTATAAGAAGTACCGCGCTCTTGATTCCCGCTTCGTCGCCGTCAAGGATATCAACAACCTTAACCTTATAACCGTGCTTTTCACCGAATCTGTTATACATACGGAAAAGCATGAGAGCCCAGTCCTGAGCTTCGGTACCACCCGCACCCGCATGGAAGGTAAGAATTGCATTATTCTTATCGTATTCGCCTGAAAGAAGAGTAGCCAAAGTCTGTTCGCTTATTCTTCTTTCGATATCGGCAACAGATTCGACGATTTCATCGTCAAAGCTTTCGTCCTTTTCTTCGGCTGCCATTTCCACGAGAGTTTCCGTATCCTCATGGAATGACAGAAGGGCAAGATACTTTTCAACCTGTTCTTTAACTATTTTCTGCTCCTGGAGTATCTTTTGAGATCTCTCCATATCGTTCCAGAAATCGGGCTGTCTTCCCTCTTCCTCAAGCTCGGCAAGTCTTGTCTTAAGCTGCTCGATATTAAGAGCATTCCCCAGCTCAACTATCTGTGCTTTCAGATCTCTGAGCTTTACTTTGTATTCATCAAGAATTATCATAAATTTATTCCTTTTTCAGTAAATTCGGGGATTAAGAAATTAGAACTCGATCTTCTTGGAGATATAGTCCTTAAGATCTTCTATCTTTATTCTTTCCTGAGCCATGGTATCTCTGTCACGTACGGTTACACAGCCGTCAACTTCGGTATCAAAGTCAACGGTGATGCAGAAGGGAGTACCGATTTCGTCTTCTCTTCTGTATCTCTTACCGATGGAACCTGCTTCGTCGTACTCAACGTTGAAGTACTTTGCAAGTTCGTCGTATATTTCGTTTGCCTTTTCGGAAAGCTTCTTGGAAAGGGGAAGAACTGCAGCCTTAACGGGAGCAATGGCGGGATGGAATCTGAGAACAGTTCTTACGTCGTTCTTTTCAGCGTCAACAACCTCTTCATCATAAGCGTCACAGAGAACTGCAAGTACGCTTCTTTCAACAGCGAGAGAAGGCTCGATAACGTAAGGAATATATCTTTCGTTGGTTTCGGGATCAAAGTAAGTGAGGTCCTTACCGGAAGTATTCTGATGCTGGGTAAGGTCGTAGTCGGTGCTGACTGCTCCGCCCCAGAGCTCGCCCCAACCGAAGGGGAAGAGGAACTCAAAGTCGGTAGTAGCCTTGGAATAGAAGCAAAGCTCTTCAGGATCGTGGTCACGGAGACGGATGTTTTCTTCCTTAAGACCGATGGCGATAAGCCAGTTCTTACAGAAGGTTCTCCAGTAGTCAAACCATTCAAGGTCGGTACCGGGCTTGCAGAAGAATTCAAGCTCCATCTGTTCGAATTCACGTACTCGGAAAATGAAGTTACCGGGAGTGATTTCGTTACGGAAGGACTTACCGATCTGTGCAATACCGAAGGGAACCTTCTTTCTGGAAGTTCTCTGAACGTTTACAAAGTTAGTAAAGATACCCTGTGCGGTTTCAGGACGGAGATAAACGGTGTTCTTTGCATCTTCGGTAACGCCCTGGAAGGTCTTGAACATAAGGTTAAACTGACGGATGTCAGTGAAGTTGTGCTTCTTACAGGTGGGGCAAGGAATGTTGTGTTCTTCAACAAATTCCTTCATTTCTGCATGAGAAAATGCGTCGATGGGCTTGGGAAGCTCAAAGCTGTTTTCTGCACACCAGTCTTCTATGATCTTGTCGGCACGGAATCTTTCATGACACTCGCGGCAGTCCATAAGGGGATCGGAGAATCCTGCAAGGTGACCGGAAGCAACCCAAGTCTGGGGGTTCATAAGTATTGCGGCGTCAAGACCTACGTTATACTTATTTTCCTGAACGAATTTTTTCCACCAAGCTTTTTTAACGTTGTTCTTAAGCTCTACACCGAGAGGGCCATAGTCCCAGGTGTTTGCAAGACCGCCGTATATTTCACTTCCGGGGTAGATAAATCCTCTACCCTTGGAAAGTGCAACGATCTTTTCCATTGTCTTTTGTGTGTTTTCCATTTTTTTGTCCTTCTTTATATATCAATTTTATTCTTCATCTGATTCTTCGGAATCTTCAGGAACTTCTTCCTCAACTATGGGCTCCTCAGCAGCCTCTTCAGCCTCTGCCATATCCTCGGCATCAAGCTCAAGCTTCTGGGTTTCCTCATCCTCGGAGGAAGGAAGTGCGGCGATGGTTGTAACCTTATCGTCACCTCTGAATCTCATTATCCTTACGCCGCCGGAGGTTCTTCCGTAAACGGGGATATCAGAAATTCTGATTCTTATGAGTATGCCTTCAGAAGAGATAACTACTACGTCCTCTTCCTCACTAACGGCCTTAATACCTGCAAGAAGTCCGGTCTTTTCGCTTATCTTATGACCTCTTACGCCACGACCGCCTCTGCGCTGTACGTTAAAGCCGGAGGCAGGAGTTCTCTTGCCGTAGCCGTTTTCGGTAACTGTAAGGATAGTCTTTTCTTCATCGGCAACTACTGCGCCTACAACGTAATCGTCATCAGCAAGTCTGATAGCTCTTACGCCGCCTGCGTTTCTGCCCTTCTTGAAGTTCATATCCTTTTCGTTATATCTGATAACCATACCCTTATG
This sequence comes from Eubacteriales bacterium, assembly GCA_045647025.1. Classification (GTDB taxonomy): domain Bacteria; phylum Bacillota; class Clostridia; order Oscillospirales; family UBA644; genus JAZQLP01. Next base: position 16,043 of record JAZRLW010000168.1, on the reverse strand, counting down.
AGAAGCAACGATTATATCCTGCTCGCCATCGGTTATCATAACGGAAATAAGCTCATCGTCATCCTTCAGACCCATAGCAATTATGCCGCGGTTACGGAGATGCTTGAATGCTTCAAGCTTACATCTCTTGGCCACGCCCTGCTTGGTAACGAAGTTGAGTACAAGTTCCTCGTCGTATTCTTCAAGAGGAATCATAGTGGTAACTCTTTCTTCGGGGTCAAGCTGGAGAAGGTTTACTATGTTCATACCCCTTGCCTGACGTGAACTTTCGGGTATCTCGTAGCCCTTCTTTCTGAACATACGTCCTCTTGAGGTAAAGAAGAGAATAGTATTATGGGTAGAGCCGGTGAACATTTCAGAGGTTACGTCCTCTTCCTTGGTGCTCATAGCCGTAACGCCTATACCGCCTCTTCTCTGTACCTTATAGAGTTCCTCGGGCTGACGCTTGATATAGCCGTGAGAAGTAAAGGTATATACACAGGTCTTTTCTTCAATGAGATCTTCAATATCGATTTCGTCCTCAACGTCCTGAATTTCGGTAACTCTATCGTCGCCAAATCTGTCGCTGATTTCGGTAAGCTCGTCACGGAGAACCTTCTTAAGAAGTTCTTCGGAGGCAAGAATCTCGTTAAAGTACTTGATTTTTTCTTCAAGAGCCTTGTATTCGGCATTAAGCTTTTCTTCTTCAAGACCCTGAAGAGCCTTAAGACGCATTTCCAGAATAGCAGATGCCTGAACCTCGGAAAGACTGAATCTCTCCATCAGGTTTTCCTTGGCATTATCGTAGGAATTACGGATTATACGGATTACCTCGTCGATATTTGCCTGAGCAATAAGCAGACCTTCAATAAGATGAGCTCTTTCCTGAGCCTTTCTTAAGTCAAATCTGGTTCTTCTGGTGATTATTTCTTTCTGATAAGCAATATACTCGTCGATTATTTCGCGAAGAGTAAGTACCTTGGGCTGTGACTGATTATTTACGAGGGCAAGCATATTAACCGCAAAGGTTATCTGCATCTGGGTCTGCTTATAAAGCTTGTTAAGAACTACCTGGGGATTTGCATCCTTCTTAAGTTCAATAACAACGCGCATACCGTTTCTGTCGGATTCTTCACGAAGGTCGGAAATACCGTCAAGACGCTTTTCACGAACCTGGTCGGCAATGCTCTTTACAAGCATACGCTTGTTTACCTGATAAGGAAGCTCGGTAATGATGATTCTTACTCTATCCTTACCATATTCTTCAAACTCGGTTCTTGCTCTTACGGTAATGTGTCCCTTACCTGTGGCGTAAGCGGCTCTTATGCCTCTTCTGCCCATAATTATACCCTTGGTGGGGAAATCGGGACCCTGAACGCAGTTAAGAAGCTCGTCCATGGTAGTATCGGGATTATCAAGAACGGTTATGGTAGCATTGATTACTTCACGGAGATTGTGGGGAGGTATATTGGTAGCCATACCAACCGCAATACCGGAAGAACCGTTTACAAGAAGGTTGGGGAAACGGCTGGGAAGAACACGGGGTTCTTTGCGGCTTTCATCGAAGTTGGGATCCCAGTCAACGGTATCCTTTTCGATATCCTCAAGCATTTCATCAGCCATTTTGCTCATTCTTGCTTCGGTGTATCGGTATGCTGCAGGAGGGTCGCCGTCCACGGAACCGAAGTTACCGTGACCGTCGATAAGGGGGTAACGCATGGAGAAGTCCTGGGCAAGTCTTACCAGGGCGTCGTAAACGGAAGCGTCACCGTGGGGATGGTATCTACCGAGAACGTTACCTACGGCAGTAGCACATTTTTTAACGGGCTTATCGTGGGTAAGGCCGTCCTCGTACATTGCGTAAAGTATTCTTCTGTGAACGGGTTTAAGACCGTCGCGTACGTCGGGCAATGCACGGCTAACGATAACCGACATTGCATATTCAATGTAGCTGGTCTTCATTTCCTGGACAAGCTCGGAGGAGGTAATTACCTGCTCGGGAAACATTATGTCCTCGGGTTTATAATCTATGTTTTTTCTCTTTTTAGCCATAATGTATCACCCCTTAATAGTCCAGATTAACTGCATATTTTGCATTTTCTTCTATATATTCACGGCGAGGTTCAACCTCTTCGCCCATAAGGACGGTGAATATTCTGTCAGCCGCTTCAGCATCTTCAAGCTCTATGCGGCGAAGAGTTCTCTTTTCGGGGTCCATGGTGGTTTCCCAAAGTTCTTCGGGGTCCATTTCACCAAGACCTTTGAATCGTTGAATATCTATCTTGATATTGGGATTGCCTTCTCTCATTTCCGCGCTGACTGCATCTCTTTCTTCATCGCTGTAGGCAACCCTTACAGTCTTACCTCTCTTAAGCTTGTAAAGAGGAGGAACTGCAGAGTAAACGTAGCCGCCTTCGATAAGGGGACGCATGAAGCGGAAGAAGAATGTGAGAAGAAGAGTTCTTATGTGAGCACCGTCAACGTCGGCGTCCGCCATAATTACTACTTTATGATAACGGAGCTTTTCAACGTTGAAATCATCTCCAAGACCAGTACCCAAAGCGGTTATAACGGGAGCGAGCTTATCGTTACCGTATATTTTATCAGCTCTTGCCTTTTCAACGTTGAGCATCTTACCCCAAAGGGGAAGTATTGCCTGGAATCTTGAATCACGACCCTGTGTAGCGGAACCGCCTGCAGAGTCACCCTCGACGATGTATATTTCAGTAAGAGCGGGGTCTCTTTCATTACAGTCACGGAGCTTATCGGGCATCTGACCGGAATTGAGGGCGGAATTTCTTCTCGTATCCTCTCTTGCCTTTCTTGCAGCCTCTCTGCCGCGCTGTGCCATAATGGCCTTATTTATAATAGTACGGGCTATTGAGGGATTTTCTTCAAGGAAGGTGGCAAACTTGTCCTTAATAAGGTTACTTACCACACCTCTCATTTCACTATTGCCAAGCTTGGTCTTTGTCTGACCCTCAAACTGGGGCTCTGTGAGCTTAACGCTGATAACTGCGGTAAGACCTTCTCTTACGTCCTCACCTGCAAGATCGTCATCCTTCTCACGAAGAATCTTATACTTACGGGCATAGTCGTTAAGAACGTTTCTCAGAGCAGTCTTAAAGCCTGTATCGTGGGTACCACCATCAACTGTTCTTATATTGTTGGCATAGGAATAAAGTCTTTCCTGATAAGATGTGGTATACTGAATAGCTATCTCAGCAGAGTTGTCCTCATTTTCCTGGGAACAGTATATAATATCGTGGATTCCAGTGGTTTGGAACTCTTTATTTATAAATTCTACGTAACTCTTGATACCGCCTTCAAAAAGAAGATCCTGAACTACGGGCTCTTCTCCTCTTGCGTCGGTAAGTATAATATGAACACCGCCGCTGAGGAATGCCTGTTCTCTTAATCTTTCGAGAAGGGATTTAAATTCAAATTCAAGAGTTTCGAATATTAACTTATCGGGATAGAAACGACAGGTAGTTCCGGTCTTGTCGGTTGTTCCTATCTTTTTAACGGGCTCCTGAGGAATACCTCTGTCGTAATGCTGGAACCAAATGTCCTTACCGTCGTGTACGGTTACTTCAAGCCACTCGGAAAGAGCGTTAACTACAGACGCACCAACGCCGTGAAGACCGCCAGAAACCTTATATCCGTCGCCGCCGAACTTACCGCCTGCGTGAAGAACGGTATAAACGACCTCAAGGGTGGATATGCCCATTTTAGGATGGATACCTACAGGTATACCTCGGCCGTCGTCAGAAACTGTTACAACGTTGCCCTTTTCAATTATTACGTTAATGTTCTTACAGTAGCCTGCAAGAGCTTCGTCGATGGCGTTATCAACGATTTCGTAAACAAGATGGTCCAGACCCTTTACTGAAGTGGAACCGATATACATACCTGGTCTTTTTCTTACAGCTTCGAGGCCTTCAAGGACTTGTATTTGGCTTTCGTCGTATTTGCCGCCGCTGATATTACTCACTGTCTTTGTTTCCTTTCTTAATGAAGGTTTATCTTAAAATATGTTATCTTTATCAGAGGATCTTCTCTTAATGGCTGCCGCCGAAAGATCCGTGACATAAAGAGTATTTTTACCTTTTTCACAATATAGTATCATAGCTCTGGGAAGGTCTTCAGTAACCGAAACGACCTCATATCTCTTTGAGGACTTTCCGAGAAATTCTCTCGTTATTTCGGAACCGGTGGTGGTTTCAATATCAAACACAGCCGTTATGTTTTTGCGAAGAAGCATAACGTTTGAACCTATGTTTATATACATTCTTTTTTCACCCTTCCGCCATCTACTGTGAATACTGCGGCCTCACCGTCGGAAAGACCGTCTATGGGTTCACAGCAGGTAACTATGACCTGTTTATCCTTAATATGATTAAGAATATATTTTTTTCTCATGTTATCGAGCTCAGAGAAAACATCATCAAAAAGCATTACGGGATATTCACCCACCGTATCCTTTATGAATTCCGCCTCAGCGCTCTTAAGAGCTATAACACAAGAACGTTGCTGACCTTGAGATGCAAAAGTTTTTGCGGGCATCCCGTTAAGACCTATTACAAAGTCATCTCTATGACATCCAACCAGTGAATGTTTTGCTCCAATCTCTTCGTCTATCAAAGAATTCATCTTATTAAAGATAATTTCTTCAATATCGGATAGATTGTCACTAAACTCCCCTTCCTTGAATCCCGAAGGAATAAAAGAAAGAGAAAGATCTTCCTTACCGCCGGAGATTTCTCCGCTGACCTTTTGAGCATAAGGGAAAATCCTGTCAAGGTATGACTTACGCATGTAGGATATGTAAGCGCCCGTTTTTGCAAGACCCTCATTCCAATGTTCAATGGTGGAAAGCATGTCGGGTCTGCCGTTTTTAAGGATGTGGTTCTTCTGTGCTAGAAGCTTTGCATATTCTGCCGAATATTCAAGATATCTTGGTTTAAGCTGTGAAATAGCAAAATCCAAAAACTTTCTTCTCTGTTCTGGAGCACCCTTTACAAGGAAGAGCTGCTCGGGAAAGAAAAGAACTGTATTAAAACTTCCCACAAGCTCTGCCGGTCTTACTTTGGCATCGTTACGGTAAAGCTCTTTTCTTTTACCTCTTGATATCTTTATCCTGGCTTCGTTGGTTCTTTCGTTCTTTGTAAAGGACGCGTTCAGTTCGCAAAAATCCTTTTCGGTATTTATAAAGTCCTTATCGTCCGACCCTCTGAAGGATTTGCAGGACGAAAAGATCCATATACCTTCAAGAATATTCGTTTTACCTTGAGCGTTCTGACCCGTAAATATATTAACTCCTTCGGAAAGCTCTATCTCATCATCAATAAGATTTCTGTAATTTTTAAAGCCTATCTTTTCAGCTTTCATATTTTTACTGAGCCGAGCCGGGCTTTGCGGTTATACGCATAGGAGAGATAAGATAATAGTAGTTATCGCCTTCTACCGAAGTAATACAAGCAGGAGAAAGAGGACTGTTAGTCTTCATATAAATGTACTCTTCGGAAATGCAGGAAAGAATACCGAGAAGGTGCTTATTGTTAAAGCCTATCTCAAAGTTTTCGCCGTTAAGCTCAATACCTATTTCGTCGGTATATCTGTGGCCGTTATCCTTGAAAAGAGAAATTATAACGTGATCAAACTCAAATCCAAAACGAATAGGAGTTGCAAGTTTTTCATTTGAAAGAAGAAGAGATGCTCTGGAAACTGCAGAAGCAAGGTCTTCAACTCTTACCTTAACGGTATTTTTATACTGTACGGGAGTAATCTTCTTATAGTTAACGAATTCTCCCTTGATAAGAGAGGTTATCATTCTGAAATCTGCAGTTTCAAAGGAACAGTGGTTTTCGGAGAAGCAAATAGTTACGTCTTCTTCATTCTTTGAAGAATCAAAGAGCTTCAAAAGTTCAACAAAAGCTCTGCCGGGAACAACGCTGTTTATATCGTTACCCTTTTTATTGGTGAACTCACCGTCGTGACGGCAAACGGAAAGTCTGAATGTGTCACTTGAAACGAACACAAGGCCTTCGCTGTCAACCTTTACAAGTATACCCTTAAGAATAGGAGTGATGTCGCTCTGAATAATGGTAGCAGAAGTCTTTCTGATAAGCTCGCAAAGGTCACCCTGCTTTATAATAAGTTGATCATCTTTTTCAACCAGAGGAACGTTGGGGAAAAGGTCACCCTCCATACAAACGATGGTAAAGTCGAGATTTTCGCAGGATATCTTAACAGTAGCGTTATCTGTGGATGAGACGGTTACCGTTCCGGAAGGAATGTTATTAAGAATGTCCGAAAAGAGCTTTGCGTTTACTATTATTGAGCCGGCTTCGGAATATTCGGTCTGTATATAGGTTTCGATACCTACGGTGAAGTCATATCCGGTAAGCTTAAGCATTCCGTCATCAAATAACTGAAGATAAATACCTTCTATCGCGTGTATGTTTGCTTTTGAAGGAACTATTTTACCTACCTTACTTACTGCTTCGCTTAAGATACTTTTGTCGCATGAGAATTTCATAGTTATTCCCTTTCTCGTTTAGTTTGTACGGCCCTCCGACTATTTAATATATAAAAAGTTATATTTTACTTATTTTAATAGTCGTAGTAGGATGTGTTAAAACGTTTGATAAGTGTTTTTTAGTGTGATTTTATCGGGTTTTTTATGTTTTTATTTTGTGGATAACTTTTTGATGCTTCTGTAGATTCCACAGGGGTATTTCTAACAACATGATATCAACGCTAAAATGATTTTTAATTTTGATAACTTGGTTGAAAACTCTTAACTTTCAAAACCTGCCTGTTGAAATGGCGTTGAAAAGTCGAAATTAGTTGTTTTTTATCTCATTTATTATGTTGTTGATACGTGTGGCAAAGGAAGCTGTCTCCTTCATCTTGCCCTCTATTTTATATACGGCGTGGTGTACGGTTGAGTGGTCTCTTCCGTTAAATTCCATTCCTATATCGGGCAAGGACATTGCAGTCATGTCTCTTATTATATACATTGCAACCTGACGTGCGGTAACGATGGCTTCCTGTCTTTTTGAGCTCTTTATATCTTCGGGAGTTACGTTAAAATCCCTGGATACTGCAAGAAGTATTTTATCAAGAAGTACGGGGAGAGGCTCGTTTTCGTTTGTTATATCCCTTATGGCGCTCTGAGCAAGAGCGATGTTAGGAGTTGTGTCTGATACCAACTGGAAAGCTTTTATCTTTTTAACAACACCGTCAAGCTGTCTTATGTTATTCTTTATCTTTGATGCTATAAAGAAAATAACGTCATCGGGAATTGTTATTGAATAAGCCGCGGCTTTATGTTTAAGTACTGCTACCTTAAGTTCGAATTCAGGAACTATAATATCAGTCATAAGTCCGGACTCGAAACGTGAACGGAGTCTTTCTTCAAGCTGGGGTATTTCCTTGGGAGGACGGTCGGAAGCAATAATTATCTGCTTTTTATCCTCATAAAGGGCGTTGAAGGTGTGGAAAAATTCGGTCTGGGTCTGATCCTTACCTGAAATAAACTGTATATCGTCTATAAGAAGAACATCCGCTGTACGATATTTTTCTTTAAATTCAGCAGTGGTTTTATTCTTAAGATGTTCTATAAAATCGTTGGTAAATTCTTCACAGCTTACGTACACTACCCTATATGAAGGATAAAGCTTACGTATTTCGTTTTTAATTGCGTTTAAAAGGTGGGTTTTGCCAAGACCGGTATTTCCGTATAGGAAAAGAGGGTTATAAAGAAAAGCGGGGTTTTTTGCCACTGCATAGCATGCTGCATGGGCATGACGGTTTGAATCCCCTACTATAAAGTTATCAAATGTGTATTCGGAAGTAAGATTTTCTTCTATATTATGTAATTTTGTATCTACCTTGTATTCCGATGATTTCTGAACGTGAGCTTTTTGGGAATTTCTCTCCTCCTGGGTTATGGCGTTAACGTCCATATCTATTCCCGAAACGGCTAAAAGAGCTTCCCTTATATCGTCTCTGTATCTTGACATTATTATATCACGCTGAAAAGGAGATTCTACCATAATTATGGCGGCGTTATTTTCGTAACCTATAGGTTCGGCAGGGCGAATCCACAGATCCATCGCATTAGGCGTGATTTTTTCGGATAATTTCAGGACTGTTGCGTCCCATATGTTTTTAAAGCTTTTCATCGTACTGTACCTATAAATGTTATTTTAAGCATTCTAAAACCATTTTAATATATTATTAATTATATATGCAATATTATAGCATATAAAAGCGGCTTATGCAACATTCAAATGTAAAATGTTAAATAAATTTTAGAAAAACGGCTTGACAAAAGGGAAATTAGGATATATAATTAATTAGTACACCTTTGCCCTCACGCTATTGCGTGTATCAATGCAAAGAAATAATCCTTATGAAAAGGAGTGAATGAGATGTTAAGAACCTATCAGCCCAAGAAGAGACAGCGTTCCAAGGAACACGGCTTCCGTAAGAGAATGAAGACCGCTAACGGAAGAAAAGTATTGGCAAGAAGACGTGCCAGAGGCAGAAAGCAGCTTTCTCTCTAATCCTTAACGGAATAAGAAAAGATGCTTAAAACTTGCTCTATTTGTGAAAACAGACTCTATTTGACTCTGTACAAAAAAGGTGCGAGTGCAGCCTGCAGATCTTTTATCATCTATTGCAGAAGGAATAATCTTTCCGCAAAAGTAACACCCTATACCAACAGACTTGGCCTTACGGTCAGTACCAAAATAGGCTGTGCTGTGAAAAGAAACCGTTGTAAAAGAGTTTTTAGGGAAGCTTACCGTCAGATTGAAAGCGTCATACCCGATGGATGGGATATTGTTCTCGTTGCAAGATCGGTCACGCCGGAGCTTCCCTTGAACAGGGTAAAAAAAGATTTGGTAAATGCACTAACAAGACTCGGAGTTATCAAATCCGATGCTCCGGCAGAAAGCAGAAACACATCCGACGGTAAGTCGGAAAACACCCCTTCCGAGAATCACATGGGTGCCGGAAAAGATGAATAAACTCGCGCTTCTGCTTATAAAGTTTTACCGAAAGATCATATCTCCGCTTAAGCCGCCTTGCTGCAGATTTTATCCGACCTGTTCGGAGTATGCGATGACGGCTTTTTTGAGGTACGGCTTTTTTCGGGCTTTTTGGCTTTCTTTATGCAGAATATTAAAATGTAATCCCTTTTGTAAAGGCGGGTATGACCCGGTTCCCGAAAAGAACCCCGATATAAAGATACGTAGGTATCGTCATCGAAATTAGTGCAGGTTCTTATTTCATTTGTTTGTTAGGAGATACGGCATGGACTTTATTATGAATATAATTTATTTCCCCTTGGCAATGATATTGAAGCTTTGCTATACTATTGTAAACAACTACGGTATAGCTATAATATTGTTTGCTGTAATAGCAAAGGTATTACTTCTTCCTCTTGCAGTTAAGGGTGAAAAAAGCAGAAGAAGTATGCAGAAGTTCCAGCCTAAAATCAACGCTCTTCAGGCAAAGTATAAGAACGATACCAGAAATCCCAAGTACAACGAAGAGTTGCAGAAGCTTTATAGTGAAGAGGGATACAATCCCATGTCCGGCTGTCTGCCCACTCTTATCCAGCTCCCCATTATTATGGGTCTTTGGAATGCTATAAGAAAACCCCTCACCTATATTTTTGATCTTACAAACGGAACCCTCGAAAAAGTTTTTAATGCCATTAAGGATCTTGGCGGTCTTGAATCTGTAAAGGATTTTGCAGCAGTAAAAGATAGTCAGATCGGTCTTCTCAATGCCATTAATGACTTCAGAATGGAATTGACTGAGCTTCTTCCCGTAGACTTCCCCGAGCATATCGATATGGAGTTCTTGGGTCTTAATCTCGGCGATACTCCCGTACTCGGATTCCATCCCAGTGTACTTATTCCTATAATATCCGCTCTTACGTCGTTCCTCGTAGGTTACCTTTCCCAGAAGATCAACAGCAAAGGCAATTCTGCTGCCGAAAGCGCAGCAAAGAGCGCCAACTTTATGCTTTATACCATGCCCATCATCTCTCTTATCATGGGCTTCTCTTTCCAGATCGGTATCGGCATTTACTGGACCGCATCCAACATTCTTAGCCTTGCACAGACATTGATTCTCCCCCTATTTTTCAAAGAACCCGTACAAGAAGTTAAGGTAAAAGAAAAAAAGCTTAATTACAATCAGATTGAAAAGATGGAACGAGAGAAGGCTCTCGAAGAAAAGAAAGAACAGAATAAAAATTCTTCTAAAAAACACTAATAATTAAGGAAGGTATTGCATCGGATCAATGTATGTTTTGCTCTGATGTTAAATCGAATAAAATGAGAAAAGAATTCCAAGGCAAGACCGTGGAAGAAGCCGTTGAGGTTGCTTGTCACGAGTTAAATCTTAGCAGAGACGATTTTTCCTATGAAATTAAAGAAATGCCCACAAAGGGATTTCTCGGTATAGGCGCAAAGAACGCCGTAATCACCGTCACCGTTAACGACGATCCCGTTTCCTATCTTAGCGATTATCTTAAAGAGCTTTTCGGCTTTATGAACGCTACCGATTACACCGAAAGCATTGAAATTACCGAGGACAAGCTTATCAATATCCAGCTTAATGGCGAATGTCTTAACCAGTTTACTGAAAAGCACAGCGATATTGTTGATGCTATCCAGTTTATGCTTGCAATTACCGTAAACAAGAAGTATGATGAGCATTACAAGGTAACATTTAACATTAACGATTACAAAGAAAAGTCCGTATCCCGTGTTGAAGCAGTAGCAGTTAAGGCTGCAAAGTCTGTTCAGAAAACCCGTAGAAAGGTTATCCTTTTCCCCATGAGCGCATATCAGAGAAGGATAGTTCACTCCAAGCTTCAGGGATTTGACAATATTACCACCTACTCCATCGGTACTGAGCCCGAAAGAAAGGTCGTTGTAGCTTATCAGTACGCTGAAGGCGAAGCAAGACCTGTAAAGGGCGGCAAAAATGGTGGAAAAGGCCGTAGAAACTATAACAACAATAACTCCGAAAACGTTGAAGGACGCGAAAAGACCGAAGGCTCTGAAAACAGATACAATGGTAAGGGCAGAAACGGTTACCGTTCCAACGGCGGCAGATATAACGGAAGAAACAGTCAGAATCGCGGTTCCGGCAGAAACTACGACGGAGCCCGTAGAACTGAAAACGTTCCCGCTGCTCCTCAGCAGTCCAAGATAAAGCTCCTTTATCAGGGTTCTGTTGATGGCGAGGGTTCCGAAGAATAATTTTGAAGGGCGTTGCGGGAATTCCCGTTACGCCCTTATTTTTTTGGTGATACCATGAATAATTTTTATAACAACGATACAATATGCGCAATCTCCACTCCCCCTTTGATGTCTGCAATAGGCGTTATCAGGGTTTCTGGAAGTGATTGCATAGATATCGTAAGTAAATGCTTTGATAAACCCTTGAAGGATAAAAAGGGTAGCACTTTGACCCACGGATATATATACGATCCCGAAACGGGTAAGCAAATAGATGAGGTAGTACTCTCTCTTTTCAGAGCTCCCGCCAGTTATACGGGTGAAGACGTGGTTGAAATATCCTGCCACGGAAGTGTATATATTCTGAATAGAGTTATGCAACTGCTTATTTTCAACGGAGCTCGCCAAGCAGACAGAGGAGAGTTTACCAAAAGAGCCTTTATAAACGGTAAGCTTGATACTGTAAAGGCCGAAGGTATCATTGATCTTATTGAGGCGCAGACCGAAAAGGAAGCTTCGGTTGCAATGGAGCACCTTAAGGGAAAGCTTTCCCAAGAGATAAATGCTGTAAGAGAGGCTTTGTTGGGAGTTTCGGCTCAGATAATGGCATATATAGATTATCCCGATGACGAAATAGAGGAGCTTGAGCCCGAAAATCTTTATTCCTTACTTAAAGAACAGCATTCAAGGGTTAAAAAACTGCTTTCGTCCTTTGAAAAGGGTAAGTTGATTAAAAACGGAGTTTCGGTTTGTATAGCTGGTAAGCCTAATGTGGGAAAATCATCACTTATGAACAGACTTGCCGGATATGACCGAAGTATCGTTACCGAAATTGAAGGTACCACCAGAGATATTGTTGAGGAAACTGTTTCTGTAAAAGGAATAAAAGTAAGACTTTCCGATACGGCGGGTATAAGAGACACTGAAGACCGAGTTGAGAAAATCGGTGTTGAAAGAGCATATGATAAGCTTAATTCTGCTGATATAATTCTCGCGGTGTTCGACGGTTCCCGCCATCTTTCCGACGAGGATAAGGAATTGCTTTCGGCTCTTTCCGAAATGAGAGCAAAAAAGATAGCGGTAATTAATAAGACCGACCTTCCCGAAAAGCTTGAAGAAGTCGAGCTTTTGGGATTTGATAAAACGGTAAAAATATCTTCCCTCGAAAACTACAACCTCGATGTACTTGCAGATGTTATGTGTCAGCTCTTTGAAGAAGAGCTTGAGCTTAACGATACTGAGATAATCACCAATGAAAGACAGTTTCAGTGCCTTTCAAAGGCGGAAGCAGCTCTTTCTCAATGTGTAGGTGATGTTTTGTTACCTCCCGACGTTTTAGAGGTGTGCATTGAGGATGCCATAGATGCCTTATCTGTAGTTTTGGGTAAAAGCGTGGGAGAAGATATTCTCCAAACTATATTTTCAAGATTTTGCGTGGGAAAATAATGAGTTATTTGCTTAATGAATACGACGTTTGTGTCGTTGGTGCAGGACACGGCGGTATAGAAGCCGCGTTGGCCACTGCAAGACTGAATAAAAAAACTCTTCTGGTTACCATTAACCTTGACGCTGTGGGAAATATGCCCTGCAATCCTTCCATAGGCGGCACGGCCAAGGGACATCTTGTAAGAGAAATAGACGCCTTGGGCGGAGAGATGGGTAAAACAGCTGATAAGGCCTTTTTGCAGAGCAGAATGCTCAATATGGGTAAGGGACCAGCTGTACATTCCTTGCGTGTCCAGGCTGACAGAAGAAAATATCAGACTTTGATGAAGAATATTGTTGAGGAGCAGGACAATCTTGACCTCAAGCAAGCCGAAATCAAGACCCTTACCATTGAAGAGGACGGAAGATTCCGCCTCACCACCATGCTGGGCGGATATTTTCTGGCAAAAGCCGTTATTTTGGCTACGGGTACTTATCTCAACGGTCGTATAATAGTAGGTGAAAATTCCTATGAGGGCGGTCCCGACGGAATGTTTGCCGCTCTTGGCTTAACCGAGAGTCTTAAAGAACTGGGAATAGAGTTTTTGAGATTTAAAACCGGAACTCCTCCCCGTATAAATAAGCGTACAGTAGACCTTTCAAAGCTTGAAATGCAGGAAGGCGACGACAAAATAGTTCCCTTCTCCTTTGAAAACGAGGGGGTTGATATAGGGGAAAACGTAAGCCCTTGCTACATAGCATATACAAATACCAACACCCATAAAATAATTCTTGATAATATTGACCGTTCTCCCATTTATACGGGAGATATAACTGGTGTCGGCCCAAGATATTGCCCTTCCATAGAAACGAAAGTGGTCAGATTCGCCGACAAGGAAAGACATCAGCTTTTCCTTGAGCCTATGGGGTTAGATTCCAACGAAATGTATCTCGGCGGATTTTCTTCATCTATGCCTGAAGAAATTCAGCTTGAAATGGTTCGTTCCATCGAAGGCTTTGAAAATGCGGAGATAATGAGGACTGCCTACGCCATAGAGTACGACTGTATAGACCCTCTTCAGTTAAGGGCTACCCTTGAATTCAAAAAGATTCCCGGACTTTACGGTGCAGGTCAGTTTAACGGAACTTCGGGATATGAAGAGGCTGCCGCCCAGGGTCTTGTTGCGGGAATTAACGCCGCGTTGAAGCTGGATTCCCGTCCTCCCCTCGTTCTTGACAGAAGTACATCCTATATTGGTACTCTTATAGACGATCTGGTGGTTAAGGGAACTCCCGAGCCATACAGAATAATGACTTCACGTTCCGAGTACAGACTTTTGCTCCGCCAGGATAACGCAGACAGAAGACTTACTCCCATAGGATATGAGGTTGGTCTTATTTCAGAAGAGAGATACCAGAAATATCTTGAAAAACAAAGAATTATAGAGCAGGAAGAAAAGAGAATGAAGGAAACCTTCATCTCCCCCACTCCGGAGCTTTATGAAATACTTGACAGCCACGGCTCCACCCGTACCGCAACGGGAATTCCTCTTGCAGACCTGGTAAAACGTCCCGAGCTTTCCTACGATATGCTGGCTCCTGTGGACAAGGACAGGCCCAATCTTCCCTCATATATGAGAGAGCTTGCCGAAACCGACGTCAGATACGAGGGTTATATCCGCAGACAGCAGCTTCAGGTTGAGCAGTTTAAAAAGGCTGAAAGTAAGAAGCTTCCCGAAGATTTTGATTACTCAAAGATAGACGGTCTGAGAGTTGAAGCGAGAGAGAAACTTAATCTGCACAAGCCTTTGAATATAGGCCAGGCAGGCAGAATATCAGGCGTAAGCCCCGCAGACATATCAGTGCTGATGATATACTTTAAAATGATATAAGGAAGAACAGTAATGAGAGCAAGAAAAAAGAAAAATACAATTCCCCGTCTTGAAAGATGCGAAGAATACCTTTCAAACAAGGTTGAAATAAAGGAAAACACTCCCCTGAGATTGGAAATCGGTTGCGGAAAAGGAAAATTCATAACCGAAGTGGCCACCAAGCCCGAAAATAAGGACATAGTTTTCTATGCCGTTGAAAAGGTTCCCGACGTAATGGTAATGGCGGCCGAAAAAGCGGCAGCTGCCAAAATAGAAAATCTCCAGTTCATTCTTGGCGATGCAGAAACCCTTGCTGAGATATGCCCTCCCCACCGTACAGAAATAATTTATCTTAACTTCTCCGACCCCTGGCCCAAGAAAAAGCAGGCTAAACGCAGACTTACCTACAGAAGCTTTCTGGAAATATATAGGGGTTTGCTTTCAGAAGACGGATATATCTTTATGAAAACCGACAACGAAAAGCTCTTTGACTATTCTCTCGAAGAAATATCAACCCACGGATATGAGCTTTTTGACGTAACCAGGGATCTTCATAACAGCGATATTTATAATCCCGCTACCACCGAATACGAGGATAGATTTACCGCTTTGGGTCAGCCTATATATTCTCTTAAGGCAAAGCCTATTCCCGGATACGTTCCTCAGTCCGAAGATAATGAAACAGAAACTGAAGAATAACCCATAGTTTTACCTTTAACTTAACAAAATCAGAACCTCCGAATATAATGATGATTGTAAGCATTATTTTCGGAGGTTTTTATGTTGGAAATAATTTTAAGGTCGGGGTCTGTTGGACCGCAGGTGGAGTATCTTCAGAGTTTACTTAACCGCCTTGGATTTACGGTGGGTCGAGTGGACGGAATATTCGGGCCCAGAACTGAAAGGGCTGTAAGGAGTTTTCAGGAAAAAAACGGTCTTGCTGTAGACGGTGTGGTGGGACCTAACACCTGGAATGCTCTTTATCCTTATATGAGAGGATATATTAATTACAAGGTACAGGGTGGAGATACCTTTTATCTTCTTGCCAAGCGTTATGGCACTTCTATCAGTGCCATAGAGGCGGCTAACCCCTCTGTTGACCCAATGAATCTGCAAATAGGGCAGAATATTGTAATCCCGATTTCGGCAGTAACCGTACCTACAGACGTGAGTTACGGCTATCCTCTTCTCCAGCTAAATCTTGAATCATTCAAAAAACGGTATCCGTTTCTTGAACAGGGCAGTATAGGTCGAAGCGTTTTGGGTAACGAGCTTTATTACGTAAGATTTGGCCGAGGCCCCAGCGAAATTTTCTATAACGCGGCTCATCATGCAAACGAGTGGATAACCACGGTATTAGTGATGAAATATATAGAGCAGCTTTGCAACGCCTACGTGAACGGAGGAAGTATAGGAGGGGAAAGTGCAGAGGAAATATTCGAGAAAACCTCCTTATACATCGTTCCTATGGTAAATCCCGACGGAGTTAATCTGG